>JBHEKO010000252.1:0-12069 GCA_041859475.1 Candidatus Hydrogenedentales bacterium | reverse complement strand
CCAGCGCGTCGAGCTGTCCGACCGTTCCCCGGTCTTCACGCCCGAAGGCGCCATCGGCAGGGGTGTTGGCGTCGAAACCATCGCGCGGCTCAGAGACACGTTCCTTGACCAAGCCTACACCCGGCAAGCGCCTGCGCTTGGGTTTTCCGAGGTTCGCGCGCAGTACTTCACCCTTATCGAAGATTCCTATCTCGAACCGACAGACAACGGATTCGGGACTCGACTTACCGACTTCTTCGATGCTCTCGGCGATTTCTCGAACAACGTCGAGTCGGCCTCGGTGCGCGAAGCTTTCCTGACGGAGGCATCGTCCGTCGCCGCAAGTCTGAACGACCTGATCTCGCGTTTTGACCAATTGCGCACCAATGCAAACGAAGAAGTTCGCAACCTGGTCCCCGAGGTGAATTCCCTTGCGACTCAAATTGCTGCGCTCAACGTGCAAATCCGCGACACCGAGGGCTACGGTCAACCGGCAAACGACCTGCGGGACGAGCGCCAAGTCCTATTGGACAACCTGTCCAAACTGATCAACATCAGCACGCGCGAAGACAACAGCGGCCAAATTAATGTCCTCATCGGAAGCCAAATCCTCGTAGACTCAAAGGGCGCCAGGGAAATCATTGCTTTTCGCAATGCCGCGCTCGACCCGGAGCGTCAGGATCTCGTCGAACTCCGCTTCGCGGACGACAACTCGCTGGTGGAGGTGCGCGACGGAGAGATCTACGGGGCGCTTACAATCCGCGACGAAGTCTTGGTGGAACAAGATGCCCAAATCGATGAACTTGCCGCAGGCCTGATACTCGAGCTGAACCGCATCCATAGCCAGGGCAACGGCATCGAAAATCTGTCGGGGAGCATTTCCAGCACCAATCCCGTATCCGCTTCGACCGATCCCCTCGTGTCGGCAGGCCTCCCGTTCCCCCTTACGGCGGGAACATTCGACGTCATCGTATACGATGGCTCCAACACGCCCACAACCACGACAATCACCATCACGGCCGCGACGACACTGGACGATTTGGCCGCCGATCTGAACGCAATACCCAACTTTTCGGCATCGGTTTCCGGCAACACGCTGAGCCTTGGAACTGCGTCCCCCTATTCGTTTTCCTTCGCAAACGACAGCTCCGGCGCTTTGCCCGCGCTGGGCATCAATAGCCTGTTCACCGGTTCCGACGCGCGCTCCATCCAGGTCAATCAGGACATCTTGGACAATCCCAACTGGTTGACCTCGGCGTACAGCTCCGATGTGCTCAACACGGGCGACAACTCGGCCGCGCTCGACATGGCCAACCTTCGAACCGCCCTCGTCATGGATACCAATGCGTCTACCTTTGACGAATTCTATCAGTCTATCGTTACGGGTCTTGGCGTGGGATCCCGCTCCAACGCCCAACAGCTCGACGTGACTTCCCAGTTCATCGCGGATCTCGACACGCGCCGCCAGGAAGTCTCCGGCGTAAACCTCGACGAGGAGGTCACGGGGCTAATCCAGTTTCAGCGGGCATTTGAGGCTTCCGCCCGCGTCATCACCATCGCGGATCGGATGCTGGACACCCTGCTTGGTATGGCCCTGTAGCTGTCGATGCCCGCGGCACGAATGAAGCCGCAACCGCCAAACGGAGCAGTCGGATTCGATGGGTCCGGCCGTACTTTTCAAGCCCCCTGGATCGCCACATCCGCGGCGTCCCGAACCCGCATAATTCACAGTTAATACTACGCTTACGCGCCTTCCCGCATTGACTCGCATCAAGCGACCTGTTATCCTCATACGTCAACTGTTTCCAGGTGCGTCCGTTGCGTTGTCCCACGCGGCGAGGGTGGTATGTACGAAGCGTTTTACGGTTTGCGTGAGAAGCCGTTCAATCTCACGCCGGATCCCAAATTCATCTACCTAGGCGAGAAGCATAAGGAAGCGTTTGCCCATCTTCTCTATGGGATCAAGAACCGTAGCGGTTTCATTATGGTCACCGGGGAAATCGGAACGGGCAAGACCACCATCTGCCGAACCCTACTGAATCAGCTCGACCCAAACACCGAAGTGGCCTTCATTTTCAACCCCTACCTGTCTCCCGATGAACTGCTTCGCAAGATAAACGAGGATTTCGGGATTCCGTCCAAAGCTGATTCGGTCAAAGGCCTTATTGACGAACTGAACAGCTACCTGCTCGATCGCAACGCCAAGGGCAAGAATTGCGTACTCGTCATTGACGAAGCACAGAACCTTACGCCGAGCGTTCTGGAGCAGATTCGCCTGTTGTCCAACCTCGAAACCGAGTCGCGGAAGCTCATGCAGATTGTCCTCATCGGACAACCCGAGCTGATGAAGCATCTCTCCCTGGATGAGTTGCGACAACTCAACCAGCGTATTACCGCCCGATACCACCTCAAGCCCCTGGACCGTGTGGAGACGTATCAATACATCTCCCACCGGCTTCGCGTGGCGGGGGGCAGGCGCAGCGTGCATTTCACGCCAGCCGCCGTGAGGCAAGTGTTCAAGCATTCGCTCGGCACCCCTCGCGTCATCAATGCCGTGTGCGACCGCGCCCTTCTGATCGGATACACGCGCGACACCCACGACATTACGCCCGACATCGTCAAGCAGGCCGTCCACGAGATTCAGGGGGAAATGCCCAAACGGGTCCGATCGCCGTGGCTTCGCATGCTGATACCCAACTCGACCATCGTGATCGTGATTGCCGCGCTGCTTGTCGGCGGCAAGTACCTTGTGGACCGGCTCCCCACCCCGCCAAGCGTGGGAGAAGAGGCTCCCTTGGAAGAGGGGGACACGCTTTGGCGTTCGGGAATGGCGTCACCCGTGGTGACCGCAACCGCGGAGGCGCAGGCAATCTACAGCACCGCGCCTCCCGTGCCTTCAACCACGGGGTCCGCGGCTGAGGGCAGTCCGATAACGGAGACCATTACTCCCGTCAGCGTGGAACCTCCGTTGGTCGACGAGTACGACCCTACTTTCGGAGGCGTGCTGGACCGTATCAAGCCCCGGCTCGGGATCAACGCCGCGGTCGTCGGCGTGTTACGCGCCTGGAATCGGGCAATTCTCCAGTACCCCAAAGAGGATACGGTGGAGGCTATTGAACAGTTTGCCAAGGATTCCCGCCTCGCCTGCGAGATTCTCCCGCTTACGCTCGACCAGATCGACATCATCAACTTGCCAGCCGTCGTTCGCCTGCACGGCAACAAGCAGGCGATCTGGTGTGCCATCGTGGGTACGGAGTACGACGAGTACAAAGTTACCACCGGAATGAACGAGACGACCCTGATTCCGCGCGATGAGCTTGCCCACTACTATAAGAACGAGGCCATTATCCTCTGGTACGACTCGGCGCCCGAAGCCCCGATTCTAAAACCTGGCATGTCGGGCGAGGATATACAGGTTCTCCAGACCCAGCTTCGCGCCGTCGGGCGCTTGGATAGCGCCCCAACGGGGAGCTACGACAAGTCCACCGCCAATGCGGTCGCGAAACTCCAGGCGGACACCGGTATCGTTGCGGACGGCACGGCAGGACGCCAAACCCGTATGGTGTTGTACAGTTGGTTGCCTGGTTTTGAGACGCCGACGCTGCGCCAATTGCCTCCGCCTATGCTGCCCATGGAAGCGCCAGAGCCGCTCTTGGCGTCTACGAAGGCAGCTCCCGCTCCGGCCCCGGAAACACCGCCCGCTCCACCGGCGAGTGAACCGGCGCCAGCACCCGTGCCCGCGCCCGTCGAAGCGGCGCCCGCGGAGCCGGTGTCTGAACCTCCTGCGACTCCCGAGGCAGCCCCTGTGCCTCCGGCTCCCGACACCGTCACTCCAGCTCCTGCACCGACACCAGATCCCGCTGCCGGGCCGGCGCAGGAACCTGCTCCCGAGCCTGCTCCCGTTACCGTCGAGGATGTTCCTCCACCGGCTGCAGCGCCCGTTGCCGAACAGACCTCGAAAGACGCTCCCCCTGCCGCGCCGGCACCTCCGCCCGCCACCGTCCCGACACAGGATGAGGCCGGGCGAGCGGTAACGCCTCCGTCGACGAGTGGCCTGCCCTTGGTTCCCGCCGATCCGGATGCCGTGGAGGGATCGGGGCCGTGAGTTCCATTCTCGACGCGCTAAAAAAACTCGAGCTTGAGCGCGACAAGAAGAACGGCCAGAGTCCTGTTCAGTCCTATACTTCCAGCACGTCTCGCGAACTGCTTGGCGGGCCCGACCGTCGCGGTCCCCGCACCATCACGCTCACGCCCGCGAGGCTGGTCATAGGAACGGCGGCCTTTGGCGGTTTCATGGTGCTGCTGTCGGTAGCGGTCTCTCTGCTCATCACATACGGCGCAAAGTCTGGGAATACGACGGACGACTCGCCGGGAGGTCCCGGACAAACCAAAGTAGCTTCCGTCGTTCCCGCGCAACACGGCACTCTTCCCGGCACGGGAACTGCTCCGGCACGTCAGCCGAACGCGACACTCTCCCCCGCGGCAGCCGCGCCAACAACACAGACGGCGCCGCCTCCTGCTTCGCCTTCGGTAGCATTGGCGCCCACGCCAGCCCCAGTTGCAGCCACGACGCCACCTGTCGTTCCGCCGCCGGAGCCTGAGAAAGTCCCAGAACCGGCTGAATCGGTTGTGACAGAACAGGCAATCGCCACACCCGAACCTCCCGAAAAGTCCTCACCGCGGCCTTCATCGAAGCCAGAGTCGCCAGCCAAGGTTGCTGAATCGCCTTCGCCTTCTCCGGTCGAAACGGAATCGCCCAAGAAGTCCCCTGAGCCGTCCAAACCAGCCGCCCCAAAGCCGGTTCAAGTTGCCAAGGCAATCCCGCCCAAAGTGGAGGTGCTCAAATCGCCTGAGGAGACTCGAGAGGAAACGCCAGCCCCCCAGCCGGTGGAAGAGCCGCAGAAATCGCGGATCGCAAAAGACCGTGCGGAAGACGACGTTGCGCCGTTGGACGGGCAAGGGGCCAAGGATCTTTCCGAGACGATAAACTTGAGCGCACTCCCCACGTTGTCCGAATCGGAACGGCTTCGATTGGACCTGCCGAAACTGAACATCAACATCGTGGGGCTGCCCACGAAGCGCCAGCCGCACCCCTCGGCCTTGATCAACCTCAACAAAGTCTATGTGGGCGAGAATATCCCCAACACGGACGCCCGGCTTATCGCCGTCGAACTTCGCGGCGTGGGAATCGAAGTCAGCGGACGCCGGTACTTCCTGCCGAAGTAAGGTTCGATTGCGCGAAACCTCCATCAGGCGAGGGTGTGCTACCTTCCCCGTTTGACGCACCGCTCGCTTCATTCGCTCGTTGACACGGGGCCACCCTGCGATGAAAATGACGCTGCGCTTAACGCCGGGCTCACGGCCCGCAAACAGGACACAAACCGAGGAAAGGCCCTCTATGTCTATTTGGTTTCGAGACTACACATTGGAAAACCTTAACGGGATGTCGGAAGGCACTATCCTTGAAATCTTGGGTATCCAATTCACCGAAATTGGACCGGATTCGCTCAAAGCCACGATGCCGGTGGAACGCAGGACGTTTCAACCGTCGGGGCTGCTTCACGGAGGGGCGTCGGTCGTCTTGGCGGAATCCTTGGGAAGCACGGCGTCGTTCTTGTGCGTCGATCACGACACGTTCACGTGCGTGGGCATAGAAGTAAACGCAAATCACATCCGCGCGGTGCGATCGGGCCTCGTGACCGGAGTTGCATCGCCGCTGCACATCGGCAGAACGACCCATGTTTGGGAGACCAAGATCTTCGATGACCGCGAGAAGCTGGTCTCGGTGGGCCGGCTGACGGTGGCAATCCTGCCCTTGCACGGCTAACGGGGGGGGTACACCCGTCCACCTTTTGACGATTCAAGGGGTGGGTAGTCTCCTCGCCAGCCTTCACTCGTCGCGAGTCGGGCGTCCCGGGAAGACTTGCCGAGCGAATCCCCCTATATATAAGGGGAAGTTTGTTGCACTGCTGGCGGCCGGGCTGCGCGGAAGAAGAGGGAAGTTAACAAGGATGCTCATGTTAGACAGGATTGAACTGCGGGGAGGAGTGCGTGGCGGGAATCGGGGAATTGATCGCGCGGGGTAGCGACCCCGAACAGCCGCTTCGAGCGGCTCACGCCATACCCCCCTCGGCTTTGCCGGGGGCTATTCACTTCTGTTCGTCCCTGATCATGGTAACGGCGGCAGGCCCAGTTCTTCGAGAAACGCGTTGTGCTTCTTCTTAGCCCCTTGGATGCTTTCCTCCGCCGCGACCAGTTCCGCATGAACCGCCTGCAGATCGATTTCTACTTCCGCCATCGCGGTGCTGACGTAACGCGAGATGTTTAGGTTGTAGCCGTTTTCTTGGATCTCCGCCATCTCGACGCGCCGGGAATAGCGCTCTTCTTCCTTCCTATGCTGATAGGTGTCTATGATCTTCGCGATGTGCTCATCCGTCAGCGAATTCTGGCGCTTGCCCTTCTCGAAAAGCTCGGCGGCGTTGATGAACAACACGTCGTCGGGCTTCTTGCACTTCTTGAGCACGAGAATGCAGACCGGGATGCCGGTCGAATAGAACAGGTTGGCGGGCAAGCCAATCACAGTGTCGATGTGGCCGTCCTCAAGCAGCTTGGTTCGGATGCGCTCCTCCGCGCCGCCCCGGAACAGCACGCCGTGGGGCAGGATGATCGCCATCACGCCTTCGTCTTTGAGGTAGTGGAATCCGTGCAGGAGGAACGCGAAGTCCGCCGCCGACTTGGGCGCGAGCCCGTGGTTCTTAAATCGCACGTCCTGGCCTAGCGCCTCGCTGGGTTCCCAGCGGTAGCTGAAGGGCGGATTGGCCACCACCGCGTCGAACTTCGGCATCTTCGCCGGGTTGGTCTCGCGCAACATGTCCCAATCGTTGATCAATGTATCGCCGTGGTAGATCTCGAACTCCGTGTCCTTCAGCCCGTGCAGCAGCATGTTCATGCGGGCGAGATTGTAGGTGGTGATATTCTTTTCCTGCCCGTATATCTTCCCGACGGCATGATTTGGCATACGCTCGCGCACGTTCAGCGCCAGCGACCCCGACCCGCAGGCAAAGTCGAGCACGCTCCCCAGTTTCGCCCGCTGCCCGGTCGCCGGTTCCTGGCTGTCGAGCGTCACAATCCCCGAAAGGATGCTGGAAATGTGCCGCGGCGTATAGAACTCGCCCGCCTTCTTGCCCGAACCCGCAGCGAACTGATCTAGCAAATACTCGTAGGCGTTCCCCAAGGTATGTCCGTTTGAGGAAGACTGGGCCAAGCCATTCGCAATCTCACTGATAATCTTGCACAAGCGGGCATTGCGGTCAGTAAGGGATCTGCCCAGTTTGTCCGAGTGGAGGTTAATTTCCGAAAACAGCCCCTGAAAGGCGCTGTCGAACGACTCGTTCTCGATGTACCTGAACCCCTCCCGCAGGGTCTCGAGCAAGTCCCCGTTCTGCGTGCGGGCCAAGTTGGCAATGCTCTCCCATAGATACGGCGGCTCGATCACATAATGCACCTTGCGGCGCATCTGTCTTTCAAAATCCTTTATGTCCTCCGGATTCTGCGCATACCACACCGCCAGCGGCGCACGCCGGTCTTCCTTTTCCAACTCCGGATAGTCCCGTCCCAATTCCTTCTTTGCCGCCTTCTCGTAATCGCCAGAGAGGTACCGGAGAAACAGAAAAGACAGCATGTAGTCGCGGAAGTCGTCCGGGTCCATCGCACCGCGAAGCTGATCCGCGATTTTCCACAGGGTTTTGCCGAGTTGCGAGTGATCGGGTGCGGTCATGTTTCGTCCTCGTGCAGTACGAAGTGATACGTTTTCATCAGCTTTTCCAGAATATCCTTAAGAACATCTTGTGTGGCCGGTGGCAACAAATTGCTATGAAAGGAATAAATGCTCTTGTGGGAAAGCGAATTAATAGTGGTCAGAACGCCTTCAACGTCACGGATCCCAATTTGCTCTAGCGTGTAGCCAACTCTGGCAACTCCGAGAAAAGAAGCGATACTTTCAAGAACTTGCCGAAGCAGCACAACGTGGTGTAAGTGAAACTTGTCTTTGCTGGCTTGGTGTAGAACTCTGAGCAGATGCAAGTGATAGAGAAACACGTTCTTCTGGGTGCTATCTAGCGATAGCTCGCCATTCTTTTGATAGAGAATGTAAAGCTTGCTGATATTCTTGTATCGGCCGCTTTTCTCCCCTCTTAAAAGTCGGTCCGCCAAGATTGCAAAAAGTCCGATATGGTGAGTAGTGATAATGATTCTTTTCTTTAAGTAATGGGTTTCGATCTGCTGGAAAAGTGTGCCTGCAGTAATAAATATGTTGCATTCATCAAAGCTAGACACAGGATCGTCTACAAAGATATGTGCATCCTGCCGATTAGCCCAACCATCGACCTCCAACAAAGCAAGAAAGAAGCACCAGACAAAAATACGCTCTTCACCGCGGGAAATCTTAATGGGCGTATTTCCATCATCTTCGCTAAAGAATGTGACGGACTCAATGCCCCTCTCAGGATTATTGGAGGGGGTCAATTCAAAGTGAAACTTGGGGCTATACAGAGCCAGCTTGTCCTGCAAAGCACTCTGGTCCTCAATCAGGAAGCTGTGAAATGCGTTCAAGCTGCTGTGTTTTATCTGCAGGCGAATGTTTGCGCCATCATTCTCTTCATCGTTATCCCAATGAAACAAGTCTTCACTAAAAGCATTGTAGTAAACACCTGCATGCTGTCCGCTCTGCGGATCTTTCGTTGCATTTTTATAGGCAACGGATAATCGTGTCTTGCCCGTAGCATTGAAAGCATAGATGAGGATAATATTCTCATTCAGCTCCCTCAACTCTCTGGCCAAAGCATCCACGTTCATGCCTCAGCGTCCCCCGGCGATGGGAAGAGTTGCTGTATCAGACCAAGCTTGTGGTTTTGGATGGCGGCGATCCTTTGGGATTGCGCGGCAGAGAGTTCATCAATAGAGGCTAGGCAATCGCCTACGCATGCCTGTTCGTTCCCGGTTGGTGGACGTGGAATCGAGAACGAACGTACCTGACCGAAGTTGAGGCCCTGCCTGTTGCCACCGGCTTGGAAGCTGTCGACCTGCATTTGACCGTACTCGGAAACAAGGTACTGATTGAGCAAGAGCGGGTTCAGTTCTTCCGTGTTGACGCGGATTACGCAGACGTGCTGATTAACATTTCCGCCCACAACCCGCGAATCCACAAGAGCACTTCTACCAATGGAAGCGCCAGTAATGTTGAGCAGAACGTCAGACAATTGAAGCTCGGTAGAGTCAAACGAGCGGTGCGTTTCTTCGTCGATGAATGCAACATCATCGAGCAACAATTCTCCCCACCCGACGTTTTGACTTCGCACAAACGGACGACCGTTGGTTCTGTACCTCTTAATTCCACCTGTGGGAGTTATTCCACTACCAACTTTCACGGTCATCGGGCCAAGTGGCCTGTCTTCCCACTCCCCGGTGTCGCGAAACTCGGGGAAGCGGAGGCGGGGGCGGGTTTCGCCGGGGCGGGGGAAGAGTTGCTGCATCAGGCCTTTCTTGTGGGCGCGCAACGCCTCCAGCTTCCGGCCCTCGGCGGCGATCAACTCGTCCAGCGAACTCAGGCAGTCGGCGATCTTCTCCTGCTCGTGAAGCGTCGCGGGGCCGGCGGGAAGCGGAACGGGCAAGGACATCAGGTCATCGTCATTGACGTTCAGCGAGCCGTGTGCCCGAGCGCCGATGGTCAGGTATTTTCTAAGCCATCTGCCGTGGAGATTTCCCGCAAAGAGGTAGTCGAGAAACCCCGGTGCGATTGCGCCATCGTCCGCGCGAAAGCAAGTGAAGATGCTGTTGGGTACTGCCGCTTGCTCGTCGCCTTTGTATCGGGCGATGTAGCCTTCGGGAAATGACTTCGTTGCGCTTTTGTTATAGGCGAAGTCGTTTCGTTGAAGTCGGATGTAGTTTTTGAGCGAATTGCCCGCAATCGACCGGCCGAACTTATCCTGTTGGCTCAGTAGCCCGACCCCTGATATCACCGTGTAGGGCATACACTTCATAGAGCCAACTCGGTCATTGATCGGCGAGGCGAGTTGCATCAATGGCTTCGCAACCCACCCCGGGCCATCCCGAAACTCCGGAAACCGCAATTTCGGCGTCAGTGTGCGCTTGCCCTTATCCTTCATCGTTTCCCCTCAACTGCTCATATGCGTTCAACCCCGAGATCTCGCGGCCAGCGGCGCGTTTCTTCAGGAGCGGGACTAGATCTTTCATGAGGGCCAGTTCCTTTTTGCGGCGCTCGCGCCATCCCAAGCCCAGCGGCTCCATCAGGTCGGTAAGTTGTTCGCCGTCGAAGATCATGCGGCCAAGGATGCCGTCGACAAAGCCCTGCAGAGTGTCGCACGCCAAGCCGTGCCCAATTGCCACGGCGGCGAGTTCCTGGGTTTCTCTTTCCTCCTTGAATCGTTGGTAGCCGTCGCGGACGGCCTTCTCGTCCAAAGCCTTCCCCTCCTCCAGGGAGCGGACGTAATCGGCGATGGTCTCGCGCTCATCGATAAACTTGGCGTCGGACTGGATCAGGCCGATGAGTTGTTCGCGGCTCATTTTGAGCTTCTTGGGGTCCTGCCCGGTGAAGCGGGCGATCAGGTTCATAATGTAATCGTAGTCGATGAGGGCCGAGGCGAAGAGCACGAATTCGAAATCGAGTTGGTCGACCGCGGGGCTGGGCTTGCTTCCTGGTTTCTCGCGCTGGTCTCGGAGGCGCTGGGCGGTTTCGAGGTAGACGCCGCGGAAGCCCTTCAGTTGTTCCTTGGGTAGAATCTGCTCGATGACCTGCTTGTTCTCCTCGCTCAGGTCGGTGTACTGATCGAGCTGGGTCTGGAGGCGCTGCACTTCCTTGAAACGATTTATGAATTGGGCGCGGGCGTCGTCGCCCTTTAGGTTGGGGACCTCCTCGGGCTTGGCTTCAAGGCCCTGCGACTTCATGAAATCGCCCAAGTCTTGGATGGCGACTTTGAGCTTTTCGATTACCTTCGGGGCTTTGTCGACCAGCCAGATTTCGCGGGCTTGGTCGGGCTGGGCGCCCGAGAACAAGATGACGGCGGCATCGACAGCGTCTCGCTGGCCGCGGAAGTCGAGGATGTTGCCGTAGGGCTTGGTGGCATTGAGCACGCGATTGGTGCGGGAAAGGGCCTGAATCAGCCCGTGGTGCTTGAGGTTCTTGTCCACGTAGAGCGTGTTGAGATATTTGGAATCGAATCCGGTCAAGAGCATGTCGACGACGATGGTGATATCAATCTTCTCGCGACCCTTTTGAGGCATGTCAACGTTGGGGAATTGCTGATCCTTGATGCGCTTCTGGACGTCCTGATAGTAGAGGTCGAACTCGCCGATGGAGTGATTGGTTCCGAAGCGGGCATTGTAGTCGGCGATGACGGCATTCAGCGCTTTCTTCTTTTTTTCGGGCTCCTGCTCGTTGTCGGCCTTTTCCTGCGGCAGGTCTTCCTGAAGTTGCTTGACGTCAGAGTTGCCCTCGGCGGGCGGCGAGAAGACACAGGCAACGTTTAGCGGGAGAAACTCGGGATCGGCTTTCTGCTTTTCCGCCTGCGCCGTCTTGAAAGCCTTGAAGTACTCAATGGCGTCGTTGATCGAAGCGGTGGCGAGGAGCGCATTGAACCTGCGTCCGCCAGTGGCGGCGTCGTGCTTGGCGAGAATGGCGTCGGCGACGGCCTTCTTGGTGAGCGTCTGGCCTGCCTTGGGGGCGTCCTTGCCATCGGGCTTGTAGTAATCGACATGGAAGCGCAGGACGTTCTGGTCCTCGATGGCGTGGGTGATGGTATAGGCGTGCAGTTCCTTCTGAAAAAGGGCCTGGGTAGTCTTCAACGATGCCAGATCGCCTTCAATTTTCTGATAGTTGGCGTTCTCCTCAAAGATCGGCGTGCCGGTAAAGCCGAAAAGTTGTGAGTTGGGGAAGAAGTCCTTGATGGCCTTGTGGTTATCGCCGAACTGCGAGCGGTGGCATTCGTCGAAGATGAAGACCATGCGTTTATTTCGCAGCGGTTCGAGACGCTCCTTGTAGTTGCGCTTGTTGGTCCCGTCGAGCGCGAGGCCAAG
>JBHEKO010000183.1:0-7167 GCA_041859475.1 Candidatus Hydrogenedentales bacterium | reverse complement strand
CGATCGCCCGCGTCTGGAGATTTCGCACGCGGTGAAGTTTTTCGAGAAAGGTGACCGTCCCCTCGAACTCATCCCAACGACCCAATGGTTCTGCCGCATCCTCGATCACAAGCAAGCGCTTGTCGAACAGGGCCGCAAGATTCAGTGGTATCCCTCGCACATGGGTATCCGCTACGAGCATTGGGTCGAAGGACTCAACCAGGATTGGTGCCTCAGCCGCCAGCGTTTCTTCGGCGTGCCCATCCCCATCTGGTACAAGCTCGATGCCGAGGGGCGCATTGTTCGCAACAATCCAATCCGCCCGACCCTTGAATCGCTGCCCATCGACCCGCTCTCCGACACGCCGCCCGGCTACACGCCGGACCAGCGCGATCAACCTAACGGATTCACCGGCGACCCTGACGTCCTGGACACGTGGGCTACGAGTTCGCTCACGCCCCAGATCGCGACGCAATGGGTGCTCGCGCCCGGCCGCCATGCCAAGCTCTTTCCCATGGACATCCGACCGCAGAGTCACGAAATTATTCGCACGTGGGCCTTCTACACCATCGTCAAGGCCTACTTGCACGAAAACGAAATCCCCTGGCGTAACGTAGTCATCAGCGGCTGGATCCTCGATCCGGACCGCAAGAAGATGTCCAAGAGCCAAGGGAATGTCGTCACACCCGAACCGCTGATCGACCAATTCGGCGCGGACAGTGTTCGCTATTGGGCCGCGCGCGCGCGCCTTGGTGTCGATACCGCCTATGACGAGCAAGTCTTCAAAGTCGGCAGGCGTCTCAGCACAAAGGTCTTCAACGCCGCGAAGTTCGCGCTGGGTCGTTTCGAGGGCGTCGATACCGCGCTTATGACGCCCGACAAGGTCACCTGCGAACTCGATCGTGCCGTCATCCGCGAGCTGCGCCCGCTCATTCAACGCGCAACCGAAGCCTTCGACGGCTTCGATTACGCGCAGGCGCTCTCGCTTACGGAAGACTTCTTCTGGCGCACCTTCTGCGACAACTACCTCGAACTCGCGAAGCCGCGTACCTACGACGAAGGTCTGACCGAAGGAAGACTATCCGCCGCGACGACCCTGCGCCTCGTGCACCGCGCCATTACGCGCATGCTCGCGCCGTTTCTTCCGTTCCTCTCCGAAGAAATCTGGCACTGGTGCTACAGCGCCGACACCGATATGAACGAGTCCATCCACCGCAGCCCATGGCCTACGCTTCACGAACTTGCGTCTATCCCCGAACCCGCCAACGCGCAGACCTGGGACGCCGCTATCGAAATCGTCGACTCCGTGCGCAAGGCCAAGGCCGAAAAGAACCTCAGCATGAAAGCCCCCGTCGCCGGCGTAGACGTGTCCGCCGCCACAACGATTCTGCCTGCCATAGACGCCGCGAAAGACGACATCATGCGCATGCTCCAAATCTCCGCCTTCGTAACGCACGAAGGCAAACCGGACGCAGGCATGACACAAGTCGCCGTGACGCTGGATTCGTAACCAAGAGCCTGTGTGGGGCTGTCTCCAGCTGTGAGTCTGCACGCCAGTCCGTGCCAGTCCATACTCGTCTGCGCCAGTGTTCCTCAAACATTACACTGTAGACATCTGCGCCCCCTTTCCCTACAATAATCAAAGAGGTCAAGGTCTAATGGTAAGGGGGTCGTCATGATTGCAGTCCGCGCTCTCGTGGTGTTTGCCGTTTTGTGGAGGGCATTTGCCGCTTCCGCCGCCATTATCGCTGTGCCGAGCGATGCGCCCACGATTCAGCAAGCTATAGACCGTGCCGCACCGGGCGATGTCGTTTCCGTGAAGGCAGGTGAGTACACCGAGCACCTCGTCCTTAAGACGGGAGTCAATCTCACCGGTGAAGGTCGCGACAAGGTGATCGTTCTCGCCGACTGTAGCGAAGGGCCGATTCTGAAAGCGCGAGACTGCAAGAACGTTGACGTGACGGGGATTGCCTTTAAGCATTCCGACAGTCAAGCGAAACCCGAACCAAAGGAGCTCTTTGCGGTCTGTTCTTTGACGAACTGCACCGTCAAACTCATTGACTGCGTCGTCGCCGATTCCCTTACGTCCGGCATCTTCTGCCAAGGAAATGGAGGTGTGGTCGTTCGTGGCTGTACGGTCCTGGGGAATGCGGCCAATGGGATTGTGGTGAAAGAAGGGGCCACCCTTCTAGCCGAAAAGACGGAAGTCATACAGAATCTCAATGGGGTCGGCCTCTGGGTTAACGGCGTCGGAGCGAAGCTCACGTTGCAGGACTGCACGATTTCCCAGAATGGAAAGGCCGGCGTGTATGCGGATGACCGGTCAATCCTAAGCGTTACTGCATGTAACGTCCTTCAAAATGGGGGGGACGGTGTAGCCATTGTGAACCAGAACACCAAAGCCTCGATTGCCGGCTGTACACTGGCAAAAAACCGCGGTTCGGGTCTCTACGTCGATAGTGAAGATACACATAAAGTCGAAGCGCGCGGCAACACCCTGAGCGAAAACGGCTCTATCGCACAGGGTGAGGTACAGGTGCTGATGATTCATGAGCAGTTTGATGTCCTCGAAGCGATCGCAAAGCGGCTGCGAGAGGAAAAGGTCCGTTGGCCCAACGGAGATTGGCAGCTTGACCAATTCTATGACTGGCTGTCGTGGCAGGTGCACTTCTTCGATGCACCCGGCGAAGCGGCCCATTTCGCCCGAATTGAGAAGTGGAAGGCTGTGTACCCGGATTCCATCACGTGGCGTCTTGTTTTCGCTGGTTCGTACCGTGAATGTGGATGGCGGGAACGCGGCGGCGGTTATGCGTCGACGGTGACCGAAGCCGGATGGACGAAGTTCCACGAATACTTGGCGAAAGCCCAGACCGTGCTGGACGAGACGCGCGCGACAAACCCAAAGGATCCTGCTTTTTATCAAATGAGCATGGATCAGGCTCTTGAGTATCACCCCAACGTTGCATTCAATTCTGTCGCGTCTTCCGCGGCAACCATGCTATTCGGTGTGGCGCCCCCAAGTGATCCCGTCAAGATTGCCTTCGAGGAGGGGATCGCGGTGGAACCCGAGTACTTCCCCCTCTACTACTCGCGTGTCCGTTCCTTGCTTCCGCGTTGGGGAGGCGACACGAAGTCGTTGGTCGCGTTTGCCGAGGATTCCACAACGCGCACGGCGAGCATACCCGGCGCAGCCCTTTACGCGCGGATTGCATGGGAAGTGCTTCGCTGGGAGCAGGATGAAATGCCCAAGCGGTACGCCTTCTCGTGGGAGAAGATTGCGGAGGGGTATCGCCAGTTGATCCAGCATTACCCAAATCCAGGCGATCTCCAAAACACACTGTGCCGCATGGCTTGCGCCTACGACGACAAGAAAGTGGCCCAGGAAATGTTCGCAGTTCTTGGAGAGAACTGGAGCAAGTCTTCCTGGGGTAGCAATGCCCACTTTGCCTCGTGGAAGAAGTGGGCATTGGAGAATGGGCCTCGTCCCGGCAATTCCCTGCTTGCAAAAGCCATCGCCGAAGGCAACCTCCCTGCCGTGCAGTCGGCTCTCCAAAATGGAGAGGATCCTAACACCGTCACGGAAAGGGGCATCACCGTGTTGGCGCTCGCCATTGACGACGAAAAGCTCGATGTCGCTCGCGCACTCATCGCGAAGGGCGCGGATGTGAATCTCACTCCAAAAGGTAACAAGCCCAACTTGCTCCATGCCCTGGAAAACGAATCGTTGGATTCGTTCAAGCTTCTCCTGGAATCCAAGGCCGACCCAAACATCAAGAGCCAAGAAGGATGGCCCTTGTTGACTGTCGCCATCACCCGGAGCATGCCAGACAAAGCGCTTCTCCTTTTGGACAGTGGGGCTGATCCCAATTTGCCCTCTGGAGTTGGCACACCGCCGCTGAGCATTGCCATCGCGAAGCACTTGGATGCCGTCACAACCAAGCTTGTCGAGCGCGGGGCAGACGTAAACGCACGTGCCGAGTCGGGGATTACGCCACTGCTTCGTGCCGCCCACGACTCGAATGCCGTTATCGCCAAGCTGCTCATCGATAAGGGCGCAGACATTAATATGGGTACGAAGGAAGGCTGGACTCCTCTAATGGAAGCCGCAAAACTGGGTAGACTGGATATTGTCACGTGCCTTGTCGATAAGGGCTGCGACGTGAACCTCAAACCGAAACTTGGAAAGTCGGCCCTGGCATTGGCCAAGGCTGGCAACAAGGCCGCCGTTGTCGAGTACCTGACGCAGCACGGGGCAAAGGAATGACTCCGCCAGAAGAGAACGTTTTTCCCTAGAGACTCGGGGGCGGGTACGGCAGGCCGTTTTGCCGAAACGTCCGCGGTCTGTCTGCCCCTTTCAATTGGGATAGCTTTTCCTGAGCGTACGGGCTAGTAGTTCGTTTCAATCGAGATTTGGAGTCACTATATCCTGTAGTTTGGCGAATAGCCGGCTGGAAGCCAGCGCTACAACTCACAGGATCAACCGATACGATGCGCTAGGATTCCATGCGCGAAGCCGTGCGAAGCCCACTCGGTATCGACGGTCCCAGCAGCTCTCGCCATCCCGTCTGCAAATACGGAATTGTCACGCTCTCCCCAACCAGAGGCATTGCGAAACGGCGCATCTTGCCGCCATTCGATTCCAGGAACATGTACGCGCTGTCTTCAAGCGAGCGCTCGCACGTTACTTCCATCGACCGAGGCTGGCCATCGACCACGTCAAGCACCTTCAACGTGCTGCCGTTCAGCGCAATCGTCTCGCCTTCCGTAAACCCAAACCGCTTGCTGCGAACGATTTCCATGAATACCCCATCCGTCAAAGCACCGTCCACGGAACTGAGTACAAAGCAATTCTCTCCAGTCCGCGTCAGCACATGATCCGTAGTCGCCGTGGATAGCGCATGCCATGACGCCGGCCGGCTCTGGCCGAACGCGCTTCGGATAAGCGGCGGGTACATGCACATCAGCGGATTGTCCACCGTCAATACGAACATGTATTGCTCTTCCGAGTTCTCCGTATCCATGCAGGCCGCCAGGGAATTGTCGATCATCCAATTGTTTAGAACCGTGGTCGTCGCCGAGTAGGCCGGCCACATGAGCGGCGAGAAGACCAGGTGTATCCCCGCGAGCACGCCGCACGCCAGCCCGGATGCCGTCCTCTGTCCGGGCACACGAGTCCGCCACCAGTGCCGCAGCACAACCGCGACGACGACGCTGCCCGCCAGCGTCGTTGCCGTCAACAGCCGATTCATCGGGACCGTGGCCGCCATCGGCAGCAACGACAACACACCCGCGGGGATCATCCAACGCAGCGCCAACCGTTCTCGCTCGTCGAGGCCCTTCCACGACCGCTTTAGAAGCCAACCGAAGAGAACCAGGCCCACAACCCCAGACAACACAATCAGGCCGCGCGTGCCGGGAAACAGCACCCACGGATCCAACTGAGTTGACACCAGCACTCCGCCCACGAGCGCCAACATGCGCTCCGCGATCACCCGCACGTATTCTATTGGCTCGCGCATCGGATCGGCGTAGATCCCCGAGCCAAACACGCCGTACCCCATAACTTTGTATGCCACCAGATACAGGCCGGCCATGGCTGTCGCGGGCGCGACCGAGAGTGTGCGCCGCGCCAACGTGTCCTTCCGTCCGAACAATTCATAGGCCCCCGTGTACGCCAACACACCCAACCATGCCTCGCCGCCCAGCGCTCCCGTGGCATAGCCAAGCAGCGACAACGGCAGCCCCGGTTTCCACCCATCCTCGCGCCAACGCACGTGCGCCCAAACTCCTAACAATGGCCCCACGGTAGCGGTCAGCGCATTCACATTCGCCAGCCATACCGCTGGCATCCAATGCGACGCGTTCACGGCAAAGAGCAGCACGGCCAACGCCGCGGTCCCTTCCGGCAATACCCGGCGCGCCAGCAGCGCCCACGCCACGATCATCAACAGGTACCAAATCAGCGAATGGACGTGCCACCCCACCGCATTGCGGCCAAACAATTGATAGTCGAGCCATAGCGATGCCGATGAAAGAGGTCGGAAGAAGCGCATCTTGAATTCAGGCAAGGTCCACCATGGATGCGGGCCCTCCGCGATGAACGGCGCCATTTCGGTCGCGGAACCCGTCCCAAACGTGAACAACTCCGATTTCGTCGCCGGGGCGTGCTGCCCCTCAAGCACCGAAAGCAGATAATAGTCGTCTACAAAAAAACCTAAGCCCAGACCCGTCGCCGTAAGACAGGTCGCCGCGAAGAGCGGAAACGCCAGCATTCTCCAAAAACTCTTGCCTGGTTTTGACTGGCGCTTCTCCGGCGTCTTTTGAAATACCAAGTTCCTGACCCGCTTTCCTATTTCTTCGTACTTCGGTACACTGCGCGTAGTCTTATAACGACTCGTGCCCAGTTCGTAAGGATTCAAAATAATACTAAGCCTAGTATTTTAATAGGTTATTGCTCGCGATTTCAAACTCGTGCTTCGCCGCTCCGATAGTCCTCCCAGCCTAACCCGGTCCGAAAGGCGTGCCCGTGACACTCCAGGGATTCACCAGCTTTTCCTTCACACACGAAGGCGAGACCCGCACCGTGTTTCGAAAGGGGTCTGGTCCCGGAGTAGTCGTCATGCACGAGATACCCGGCATCATTCCTGAAGTGAGAACTTTTGCCGAGCGTGTGGCCGGCGCCGGCTTCACCGTATTCGTACCCCACTTGTTCGGAACGCCCGACAAGCCCTTCTCAAAAACGTACATGGCGGGTCAAATGTTGCGCGCCTGCATCAGCCGCGAGTTCGCGCTTTTGGTCGCTCGCAAGTCCAGCCCTATCACCACCTGGCTGCGCGCGCGATGCCGGCACGTCTACTCGGAACTTGGCGGCAAAGGCGTCGGCGCGCTCGGCATGTGCATCACCGGCAACTTCGCCCTTGCCCTGATGGTCGACGACATCGTCATGGCTCCCGTGCTCAGCCAACCGTCGCTGCCCATTCCACTTGGCCCGGAACGCCGCCGTGCCCTCCACCTCTCCGACGATGACCTCGATACCGTCAAGCGCCGCGTCGCCGCTGGCGTCTGCGTCCTCGGACTTCGCTTCACCCACGACTCCCTTTGCCCGCCCGAACGCTTCCAACGGCTCCGCGACGAACTCGGCGGTGGATTCGAAGGCATCGAGATCGACTCCTCTCCCGGCAACTCCTA
>JBHEKO010000034.1:0-19709 GCA_041859475.1 Candidatus Hydrogenedentales bacterium | reverse complement strand
GCCCGTCTTTGCATTCTTAAACGCGAGCAACACCGCGCTCACCTCTTTGTGCTCGTCGGGAATCGCCTCGCCGCTGTGCGCTTCGTAGAGTTCGCCCGTACCGCGCAGGACATGCCCGGTCATCCGAAAGATGCCCTCTATGGGAATCCAGACGACGCGGTCGTTTGGCGCGTTCGTTGGCTTCAATACGCCGACGACCACATATTCTTCGGGGTGATCGTGATCGGCTTCGCCGTGCGCGAGTCCGTGCGAGGGATGGAACGTGTCCCCCACTTTCAACCCCGTGCGCCGGGCCACAAAGCTGCCGAGCACCGCCTCGCGGCGTTTGGAGTCGAAGAAACGCCCCCCGGGTTCAGTCTCGAATCGCTCCCCCCGGCGGTACTCGAACGCTGTGAAGAATTCGTCCGAAGTGCCGACAATGCGATATCCCTGGTAGTTGTCGCCTGTCGCGAGGGGAATCGCGAGCGCCACGCGCCGGTCGCGCTTCATGTCTTCGTACAGCGTCCACGGGATGTTGCCGGGGGAAGTTTCGAGATGGAACACAGCGTTCAAGACCAACTGGAGTTGGCTGCCGCGGGCGCCCAGGACTGCGTCGAACCCGAGGGCTCCGCCGGTAAACGCTTCAAAGGTCTGCCGCTGGATGCTGAACACCGACATTACCAGGCCGCTTGCGAGTGCCGTCGCGCATATGGTCACGAACGTCGATAGCGCGTGCTGCCGCAGGCTTTTCCTCACGATGAGAAGGATACCGCCGAGGGCGTGAGTCCTGAGGCGGGTTGCCATCTAGAGCCCCCCCGCGCCGGAGGCCATCGCGCGGTTCAACACTGCCAGGTCCTGTGCATTCTCGAACCGCCGAAGAATCTCGTGGTCATGACTCACCAGCAGCAGTGCCGCGCCGTGCTCCCTGCAAACCTCTTGCATCAATGTCAGGGCTTCGCCCGCGTGATAACGGTCGAGGTTCCCGGTGGGTTCATCGGCCAGGACGAGCTTTGGATGGTTTGCCAGAGCCCGAGCCACGGCCACGCGTTGTTGCTGGCCCACGCTCAATTGGCGGGGTTTGTAGTTCATGCGGTCGCGCAAGCCGACGCGTTCAAGCAGGGATTTCGCGAACGCGGCATCGGCGCCGCGCCCAAACATCATCCCCAGAAGAACATTCTCCAAGGCCGTGTAGCCTTGGAGAAGATTGAAGGTCTGGAAGACATATCCGATACCTGTCGCGCGCACGCGGTCTCGACCGGCCTCGGACAGGGCGGTGATTCTCTCACCGGCGACTGCGATCTCACCGCTGTCCGGACGGAGTATCCCCGCGATCAGGTTGAGGAAGGTGGTCTTGCCGGAACCGCTGCTTCCCTGCAAGGCGACGAAAGTACCGAAGTCCATTCGAAACAACGGGACATCGATCACAAGCAGCCGCTCGCCGTCCGGCGAGGTATAGGCCTTCGTAAGGTCTCGGACTTCGAGCACCGCCCCAGCGCTGCGCGTGTCCGGCACGTCTGGTCGAACCTACTTCTTTTCTTTGTGGACGGTGTGCTTGCGCAGAGTTGGGTTGTACTTCTTCAACTCCATGCGCGCCGTATTGTTGCGCACGTTCTTCATCGTGTAGTACCGCGACGTGCCCGGCGCTTCCGTGCAATCCAGAATAACCTGGACGACGTTACCCTTGCTCTTTGCCATAGATCCGCTCCTCGCCAGCCAAGCCGCTGCAAATGGCTTTATTGATTCAACACTTCAAGTCGTTCCTGCATTCAAGTGAAAAGTCTTGCGCAGGGAGCAAGTATCTTGCCGAATATACAAGGTGATAGTCAAATCGACTGCGGGTTCATGCCATGGAGCGCATTCCATATCCGAATGAGGGTTCCTCCATAGGAGCCGGTGATACTGGTGTATTCCCGTTGGGCGTAGCCCTAATTATGTCCCACCAAATTCTCGATTGCGCCCAAGACAAGCCCTGCCGATCGGTCCCACGACCTTTGGGAGGCAAATTTTGCCGCCCCCTCCGAAAGCCTCCGGTACAGGACTTCGTCGCCCGCGAGCCGCTCGATCTGTTGTTCCAGTGTTCCGAAATCGCCTGGGGCATGCAGCAATCCCGTCTCTTCCGCGACCACGCACTCGCGTCCTTCGGGCGTGTCGGGGCAAATCGTTGGAATCCCCCGCCCTGCAAAGGCCAATGCGTCCCATTCGTGTCCCTTACCGCAATAGGCCACCCATGGGTCTTCACCGTCCGGGGCACCGGCCCTTTCCGACATAGTCACGCCGCGCGCGGCCAAGCGCGCAGCCATGCGGTCCGCCGCCCTGGCACCCAATCGCCACCCCCCGACCCTGGCCATCGACACGACGTGGCCGCTGACTCTCAGTTTTCGCGTCGCGTCCGCAGCCGTGGCCGCGCCCAACGGCGCATAAACGATGTGCCCCGCAGGGACTCCCGAAGCCTGAAGCTGCTCCACGCCTTGGTGCGTTGCCGCCACAACGGGACCGGTTCTGGGGCCCAGAGCCTGTTCGCCCCCCCTCACGCTGAATGCCAGTGGGAGAATGGGGACACGCACAACCTTCTCGATTTGCAGCCCCCGGCCATTGACGCAGTTGATTACGACATCGAACGGATATGTGTCCGACTTCGCCAACTTCTCCAGGAACAAGCGGACAAGTGGCCGGTGAAACAGAGTTGACCCCAGTCTCGCCATTTGGATGCCGTCGGCGACCTCAAGGTCATCCGCATGCGCCGGCGTTGGCCATTGCGCTCCCCGGCGCCCGCACAGCCAAGCAACGTAATGGCCTTGGGCCGCAATCCGGGCGAGAATTTCGTGGAGATAGGACTCCATGTAAGACGTGTTCGTCGCGAGCCAATCGCGAGGGTGAAGAAGCAGTATCCTAAGCATCGTCCTCTCCACAGGATTCGGCGGGCGCATGGTGGTCGCTCCGCAGGCGCCGGCGCAAAGCCGCGGGCAACTTCGCAGGCGATCATCGACAACCCGCACATCCAAAGGATAGCCAATTCAACACGGCGGTTGAAACCCGGCTCCCGTTGGGGGCACAATGCCCGGACTCGATGCTCTACTAGCCCTGTGGAATTTTTCCGCGTCCCGAGGAACACGAGCCGGAATTGGATCGTGGCGGGTTAATGTGGACGACAGGTTTTAGTGCTGCTGAGTCGGACAGATGAGCTTTGGAGCATGCGCACAGCGACTTCGACAAGCTGGGCTTCGAGGTGCGCAGTGTCTCAGTTACGAGCGGTGATGTAAGATAATACGGTTTGGACGATCAACGAAGCGCCGTCGGCGTGAGGATGGAGTTATTTGCGTTACGCGATAATCTCGGATGTGCACGCCAACCTTGAATCGCTGCAGGCTGTGCAGGCGCGGATTCAAGAACTGAGTGTGGATCAAATCGTATGTTTGGGGGACGTAGTTGGTTACAACGCAAGCCCCAACGAGTGCACCGATTTGATCCGGGAGTGTGGCATCCCGACCATCTGCGGCAACCACGATGCAGTTGCCTGCGGGATCGAGGAGCCTTGGGGCTTCAATCCCGTGGCCTTGCACGCCGCGCTCTGGACCCGCGAGCATCTCTCCGAGGCGAATCTCAAGTGGTTGCGCGAACTCCCCGACAACATGCAATTCACTCATTTTCTTGCGGCGCACGGCTCACCCACCGATCGCGACTGCTACCTGTTCACGTGGGAAGATGTGCTTCCGCATATCCCCTACCTCGCCGAGCAGAACTACCGCCTTTGTTTCTTCGGTCATACGCATAGTCCTGGGATATTTTCGGCGGATGGTCTTTACTCCGTCGATAACGATTTGAAGTTTGCTTTGGGCGAAGGAAAGACCTTCTTCATCAATCCAGGCTCCGTGGGCCAGCCGCGCGACGGCGATCCGCGCGCCGCATTCGGTCTCTTCGACTCTCAAAAGAACGAGTTCCAGTTGATTCGCGTTCCATACGACGTAGAGAAGGCCGCTCAACGCATTCTTGAAGCAGGTCTTCCGCATTTCTTGGCCGAGCGCCTGTCTCTTGGCCGGTAATAGAAAGGCTTTACCCATGCGAAAAGCGGTGGTCGCCCGCGAGACTGCCGAAACGGCAATTCGGATCGAAGTGCTGCTTGACGGCAGCGGAAAGTCCGACATTCGGACCGGCATTGGCTTCTTCGATCATATGCTCACGCACATCGCGCGCCACGGCCTGTTCGATCTCACGGTCGAGGCCAAAGGCGATCTGCATATCGATCCGCACCACACGGTCGAAGATGTCGGCATCTGTCTCGGCACGGCGTTCCTCCAGGCCCTCGGCGACCGCAAGGGGATAGTCCGTTACGGTCACGCGGTGGTTCCCATGGATGAAGTTCTCGCGGAAGCGGCTTTAGACATTAGCGGAAGACCTTTCTTCTCTTACAATGCGGATCTGCAACGCACACGTTTGGGCGAGTTCGACACCGAGCTGGCCGAGGAGTTCTTTCGCGCGTTTGCCGTGAATTGCCGTGTCACGCTTCATGTGATTCTGCGGCAAGACGGGAATCTGCATCACTGCATTGAGGGCATGTTCAAGGCATTTGCGCGCGCGCTCGACATGGCGACGCGCCTAGACCCGCGCGTCTCCGGCGTGCCGTCTACCAAGGGTATGCTCCAAGCATAACACCGTGTCGGTAGAGCCACCTACGTCGCGTGCGGAGCACCCAAACCGCTCCCGTTTTTTTTGCCCGATTCTCGCGCAAGCCCACAGGTCCCTTTCGCCCCTCAGGCCATTTGGGTCCTTTGGGCACTTTTCGCCGTGCAACCGAGAAACGTGATTTCCACGCCGAACTTCGCTACAATCGCTCACGTTGACGTTCCAAACACGGGCTAACGGGGTACCTGGTAAGTTATGACGAAGCATATCCTTGTGCCGACTGACGGTAGTGAACAGGCCATGTTTGGCGTGCGTTATGCCGTCGCCGTCGCGAAGCACTACGAAGCGACGGTTCACGGCCTGCACGTCATGGACATCAAACTCCTGGAAGGACCTTTCCTGCGCGATGTATCCGCGTCATTGGGTACCGCGCCGTACGCCAACTACCAAGGCAACATCACCATGATCCTTGAGGAGCGGGGGAAGCTCGCCCTCAGTGTTTTTCAGCAAGTCTGCGAAGAGGCCGGTGTGGCATTCACGATGGAACAGGTCGCGGGACTCGTTCCGCGAACGATCCTTGAGAAGAGCGAATTGACCGACCTCATCATTCTCGGTCGAAGCGGCGAGCACAGCGAATGGCTGGAAGGCCTCTTGGGGTCGACCACGCAGGCAGTCGTACGCCGTAGCACGCGCCCCGTCCTCGTTACGGGACTTGCCACACCGGGCCGCGAGCGATTTTTGGCCGCGTACGACGGTTCTCCCCACGCGAAGAAGGCGCTTCAAGTTGCAGTGCAAGTCTGTTCGACTTGGCGCGCTCCCCTTGAGGTGTTGACCGTGGGTGGGTCCAAGGCCGGGGCGCTTCTGGAAGAAGCCCGCGCTTACCTCGACCCGCACGACATTGCCGTAAATTATGTGGCTCGAGAAGGCGATCCGAGTGAGACGATTGTCGAGCATGCCTGCGAGTGTAAGGCGGATCTCCTTATTATGGGGGCCTATGGGCATACAAAGGTGCGCGAACTTGTGGTAGGAAGCACGACGGCTTATGCGATGAATCGAGCCGCCTGTCCACTCCTACTTACACGATGAGTCGCCGCGCCTCGTTGTATGAACGTGAGGGATTATGGAAACCAGGAATGCCGTTCAGCGTGTGATTGAGCGGGTAGGTGACTTGCCTGCCATGCCCGCAACCGTTGCCGAGTTGCTTCGTCTGACCGACGATCCGATGGTGGAGCTGTCGGAAGTCACGCAAGCCCTTGAAAGAGATCCTGCGCTCACGGCCAAGATACTCCGAGTGAGCAACTCCCCCTATTACGGCATGAAGCAATACGTCGGCACGTTGAAGTTGGCCCTCGTGATTCTGGGGGTTCGCGAAGTTCGCAATATCGTCCTTGGAATCGCCGTCGTCGACACCTTGCACGATGAGAAACTGGTGACTCTTGTGGCCAAGAATTTCTGGTCCCATGCCTTCACGGTCGCCGGATTTGCCAAAAAGCTGGCGAATACGCTCCAGATAGGACTGCAAGGTGAGGCTTTCACTTCCGGTTTGCTCCACGATATCGGAAAGCTGATTCTCTTGCGTCAGTTGGGGTCTTCCTATGCCGACATCATCAAGAAGACGGGGGGATCGTCGGATTTGCTTTGCATTGCGGAGCGCGACAAGTATGGTTTCTCGCATGCCGACGCCGCCGCCGCACTCGCCGTCGCATGGAATTTCCCCGCCGCATTGGGCGACGCATTGCTGCTTCACCATGCCGTCGACGGAGACCACTTATCGAATGCCAAGGACCCAAAGCTGGCCGCCATCATACGGATTTCCAACCTTGCCGCCCACGAAGACTTCGAGGCCCCGCAAGGCGACTCCCCCCCGTCCTTGAACGAGGAGGCCTGGCAGATTCTCAAGTCCGTCCCCGCGCCGATCACTTGGGAATCCCGCTATGACGTGCTAAAAAGTATTGCCGAGGAACTGAAAGAAGTTCCCATTCCCAATTTCTGATGGATGTTTGGTTGAAGCGCACACAAGGCGGATATCCTCTCAAAGAGGTCCGTGGCTGTGCGTGTTTGTTTTTACATGAGGTGAGTAATGTCCAAGAAAGAGAAAATCATCATCCGAAGGGACGATGACCTGGTTGATATCGATGACGAGTTGGATCAGGCGCTGCAGATGCTCGATGGCGCGAATCAGCGCATTGTCGATTTGCTTTCAACCATGGAGCCGTTGAAACCTATGCCCGAATTGGACGAGGCAGGAGAGACCGCTCCTCAAGACTCCGCGGAAGATCCCCCGCAATCAACCGAAGCACCATGACGCGCACTCCGGCGAGGTTCACACGTACCCTCGTACACTTTCGAGCGCGTTCCTCCGCGAACATTCGTGCTTGTCCGTGTTCAATTGCATTTGGCGTGACCCTCCGCATCGCGTCTATACTGCCTTCATGTCTATCCGGCCGCTGACGATCCTTTTGTCCGACCCTCACCTGAAAGGCGGGGGGCAGGTCCGGTATGTGACGCAACTTGCCGCGGAACTCACGCGGCTTGGGCATAGCGTGTACCTGGGCTGTAAACCCGGCAGTGTTCTCGTCGAGGGGGCACGCGCCGCGGCGTGCAGGGCAAGCGAACCGTTCGCCTATCGCGGAGGGTTGCGACCTCGCGCGTGGATTGGCGACCTGCGGAATCTCGCGCGTTTCGTGCGCGCGGTAAAGCCGGACATACTGCACGCCAACGGCTCCCAGGATCATTGGATTAGCGGTCTTGGAAACCGGCTCATGGGACGCCCCACCTGCATGGTGCGTACTCGGCATAACACCTACGCGGTAGGAAATAGTTTTCCGAATCGCTTGCTCAACTTGGGTTGGACGGACTACCAGATTGCCGTGTGCGACGCCGTGCTCCAGTTGCGCATCTCGAAACCCACTTTCGACTCCGCCCGAATGCGCGTCATCCACAACGGCGTCGATCCCGCACAGTTCTGTCCCGATGCGTCCAAACGGGCGCGAACGCGCGCCGAGTTCGGTTACGACGACAGCCACGTTGTAGTCGGCATGGCTGCGCGGCTCACCGAGGCCAAGGGGCATCGCTTCTTGTTCGAGGCCGCAGCTCAGCTCACTTCCGAGTATCCTGGTCTTCGACTGCTCATCCTTGGGCAAGGTGTGCTCGACCAGTCCCTGCGCGACCTTGCTCGAAAGCTGGGCATCGATTCAATCACCCACTTCGGCGGATTTCGCAACGATATCGGGGACTGCATACAGGCCTTCGACATTGGCGCGCAGCCGTCCATCGACTGCGAAGCGTCGTCCTTCAGCGTCATGGAGCAAATGGCGACCGAGATTCCCATGGTCGCCTCCGACCACGGAGGCACCAAGGAAATCGTGCGCGACGGACGCGACGGTTTCATCGTGCAGCAGGGAACCGTCGAACCGCTTGCGACCGCCCTCGCCTCGCTCCTGCGCGATCCGAACCAGCGGCGCGCGATGGGCCAATCCGCGCGCAAGCGCATTGAAGCTGAGTTTACGTTGGCGCAACTTGCCACGCGCACCCTCGACGCTTACGGCGAGGCCCTCGCACTCCACGCAAAACGGGGTGCGCGATGATCGTCTTGCACATCGACGAACAGACGGGCTGGCGCGGCGGCGAGCAGCAGGCGAGCTACCTTATTCACGGTCTCGCGGACCGAGGGCACCGCTGCATCATCGCTGGACGTCCGGGCAGTCCTTTCATCGAAGCCGACCACGGCGTCCAGGATCTCCTTCGCATCGAGGCGCCCTGCCGCGGCGAAATCGATCCTGTAACCGTCATGCGACTTGCCCGCGCGGTGCGCGCACAGAATGTCGATATCCTCCACGCCCACACGAGCCATGCGGTCACCTACGCGTGCGTCGCGCGATCGCTCGCCCGTCGCGGGAGAGTCGTCGCCTCGCGCCGGGTCGATTTCCCCCCCAATCGAAACTTGTTCAGCCGTTGGAAGTACCGCCAGCCCGACCGCATCGTCGCGATTTCGGACCGCATCGCGCAGGTGCTGCGTGAATTCGGTGTGCAGGAAGACCGCCTAAGGATTGTCCACAGCGGCATCGACGTCGAACGATTCGACCAGCCTCCTTTGACGCGGGAGGAGCTCGGGGTTCCGGAGGACGCGATTGTCCTTGGAAACGTCGCAGCGCTGGTGGATCACAAAGACCACGGGACCCTGCTTGATGCCATGGCCCTCGTCGTCCGCGACATACCGCACGCACATCTGCTGATCGCTGGCGACGGCCCTCTGCACGAGGCCTTGCGCAACCAGACGAAGGCGCTCGACATCGAATGGAACGTGCATCTCCTCGGTTACCGAAAGGACGTTCCGCGCATCTTGCGCACGCTCGACCTCTTTGTCATGTCCAGCAAGGAGGAGGGTCTCGGCACGTCCGTGCTCGACGCCATCGCGTGCGAAATCCCCGTCGTGGCGACCGCCGGGGGGGGCATTCCCGAAATGATCAAACATCACGAAACCGGGCGCCTCGCGCCCGTTCGGAATCCCAAAGAGCTCGCCGCCTGCATCCTCCAGGCATTCCGCAATCCCAACCAATCCGCCATCATGGCCGCCCGCGCCAAGGCTCTTCTTCAAGAGAAATTCACCACGCAACGCATGATTGAAGGCAACATGAAGGTCTACGAGGAACTCCTCAACGCCTGAGCGGGTCCAAGCTTATTCAGTCGAGCCGACTCCTTTTCGAGGTCCGCCTTACTCTTTCACGGCCACGACGCGGTCTTCGTTCAACAACTGCCCATCGACCCCGTAGTGTCTGCCGAACAATATGGTCTCTCCGTTGTTCTGCCCAACCGAAATCACCAGGAAACCACCAACGATCTTCAGGTATCGATGCTCGGGAAGCATTTGGTCCACGGGCCAGCCTCCCGCGTGCTCGTCGCTTGCGGGACCGCAGGAATACTCTCGCACGCCGGACTTGGAATCGACGGACACGTATTGCCAATGCCGGTCGCCGCAGACCACAACCATGTTCTTCTGGCTGGCGATGAACGAGCGGAGTTCATCTCCTTCGACCGTGAAGCCTGCATTCGCGTGATTGTCGTTTTTGCTGCCTCGGTCTGGGCCTACGAGCGGAGTCGGGCTGATCAGTACGCGGAAGGTCGCATCCGATTCCGATACGCTTTGCTTGAACCACCGCTTCTGTTTCGCGCCCCAAATCGTCTTGTCCGGCCCATCGGGCATGTCGTTCGCGCTGCGGAAGTCGCGTCCTTCCACAAGCCAGATTTGTAGGTCTTTGCCCCAGCGGAATGTTCGATAGGTACGTCTGCTCATGGGAACCTGCTCAAGAAAGATCGCTTGTCCCTGCTTGAAGGTGAATTCGCCCATATATTTGCTCTTCATCGCCGGCCAACAATCATTCATCCACGTATCGTGGTCATCCTTGATGAAGTAGGAGGAGGTTTGGCGGTGGAAGTCCACGTTCGTAGGAAGGCTGTACACACGGTCCCAGTGCCACCGCGCAAGGTCCGCGTTCTTGGCCAACTTGTCGTAGTAGACAATGTCTCCGGTGTGAACGAAGAAATCCAGATTCATTGCGATCATCGAGGGATAGATTTTGAAGCCATCCGGCCGATCCTTGTGCGCGAATTCCTGTCCCGTGGAGACGGCAAACGACACGCTCGCGGATTCCGTGGGCAACGGCGCGGTCCGGAAGCGCCCTTCGACGGTTTGCCCGGCGCCACGGCTCGTTTCGTCGCGCGACTCCACACGGAGCGTGTAGGACGTCGCGGGCTTCAGGTTCTCCAACTTAAACTGTCGCGCAAAGCACTCCTCCGGATCGACCTTTTCCCAGGATGTCGAAGAGAAATCGACCGCGTCTTCGGGTTTGTAGAGGACCCGAACCGATCCATTGGCCCCAGGGGCGGCCCCGGCAATGGTGTCTACGGTCACCCCTTTGGGGTATTCAACAACAGGGGTCCAATTCCGTCGTTCGCCGGAAACTTCTTCCAGTTGGCCCGTGTCCGGATTCTTGTAACGGATCACGGGCATGGGGGCATCCAAAGGGACGGGCATCGGCGAGCGCGTCAACCGTGTCCAGACAATTGCCTCTGTGGAGGTGACCTCGCCGATCTTAATACCTGTCGCCAGGTATGGCCCTGCGGACGCGTCTGCCTGCGCGGGGATTCCGGTGAGCATGACCGTCAGCAATCCAAGACAAAGTGCTCGAAGCGCCATCGCCAGCGTCCTCCTTTGAAGTGTCAAACCTTGGTTGGCGTCAGTTGCCTTGCCTCATCGGTAACCTTCACTCCGCACTCCGCTGCCCACTCCAGCCATGCTTGGTGAAGCCGCTTGGCCTTTTCCTGATTGCTCGCGACCAGATTGGTAAGCTCCGTGCGATCCTCTTTAAGATTGTAGAGTTCCCATGCTCCTTGCTGGGGCATGACGAGCTTCCAATCGTCTTCTCGTACGGCGCAGTTCCTCTCATGCTCCCAGAACAGACGGTTATGTCCCTTCCGAGTCTTGCCGCTGAAAAGAGGCGCAAGGCTCCTGCCTACGAGCGGCTTGATCGGGTTGCCTCCGAATGTTTCCGGGTACGCTCCCCTCGAGACTTCTGTGCACGTGGCCATGATGTCGGTGATGTGGACGACCTCGCGCGAGAGTTTTCCGCTTGCCTTGATGCCTTTCGGCCAGCGCGCAATGAACGGTGTCGCGATGCCGCCTTCGTGGACCCAATGCTTAAACATGCGAAAAGGCGTATTGCTTGCATTTGCCCAAGGCCGCTCGCATGCTACGAACGACCCCCGTTCTCCCGCCTTCGCGCCTTCCTTGTGTAGCTTGCGCCCCGCGGTCGTCTCGTGGCATCCGCCGTTGTCGGATAGGAACACGACCAGCGTGTTGTCATCGGCCCCGCTCTTCTTGAGTGCTTCCATAACGCGGCCAATGCCTTGGTCCATCCGGTCGACCATCGCGGCATATACGGCCATCCGAAGCGCCCACTCTTCCTTGCCGGTTGCGTTGTCCCACGACGGCACTCCTTCATCGCGCGGCGATAGGCGCCATTTGGGATCGATTATCCCAAGAGCCAACTGCTTCTTGTAGCGTTCCTCCCGTAGCGCGTCCCAACCGGTCAGGTACCGATCACGGTATTTCTCTATATCTTCAGGCCAAGCGTGCAACGGCCAATGCGGCGCCGTGTACGCCAGATACAGGAAGAAGGGGTCGTCACTTGAACGGTGCTCGTCGATAAACTGGACCGCGTGATCGGTGAACGCGTCCGTCATGTAGAAGCGGTCACCCGACGGCAGATAGCGCTCGTCATCCTGCGCCATGGTGCGAGTATCGCGTTCCTCCGGCAGAATCTCCCAATAGCTGCTCGCGCCGCTGATGAGGCCGAAATACCGGTCGAATCCTCGTTTTCGCGGCCAGTGCTCCGGGGCTTCCCCCACGTGCCACTTGCCGGACATGTACGTCCGATACCCGCCTTGCTTCAGTACCTCGGCGATGGTTACGCATTCGCGGTTCAGGTACCCCTGGTAGGGGCCTTCTTCGCGTGGCCGTCCGACTCGATTGACCATGTCGCCCATGCCCGCTTGGTGAGGATACAGCCCCGTGAGAAGCGCAGCACGCGAAGGGCAACACCGCGCCGTGTTGTACGCGTGCGTAAACGTTAGGCCATCTCGTGCAAGGCCATCAAGGTTTGGCGTGGCGATTTCCGAGCCGTAACACCCAATGTCGGAATACCCCATGTCGTCCGCCATGATGACAACGATATTGGGACGGTTATTTGCCTTTGGTCTCGCCTCTGCAAGCGCACTCCCGGCGGCCCCCGACATCCCCAATGAAAATGTGCCCGCCATCTTCCCCAAGAATTCCCGTCGCTTCATCAGGTTGTCCCTCCCAAACGTTGGATCCTGTGCGCATGCAAGCCTGTCGATTGCACAATTGCCGGACGGCACGGACTGCGGGGCAATTGATCCTGTGACCTAAGAAGAGACAGGGAGAGTCGGCGCTCCTCAGCGCAAGACTCTCCCTGCCCAAAAATGAATTGGGACTTGCCTGCCGCTATTGAGCGGCGGGGGCTGCCGGAGCAGCCGGGGCAGGCTCTGCGCCCGGGGCTGCGGGAGCAGGCTCTGCTGCGGGTGCAGCCGGGGCGGGCTCTGCTGCTGGAACGGGTTCTGCTGCCGGGGCGTCCGGAGCTGCGACAGGTTCGGTGACCTCTGTCGTATTGGGCGCCGGGGGCTTCTTCTCGCAGCCGCTCAATACGCCTGCCATCCCGAATACCGCGACCAGCAGGCACACCATCGTCAGGGCAAGCATTCTCTTAGTCATCTGTCTTCCTTCCTCCACTTCCTCGGTTGCGTCCATCCTTCGCCAACATGGCGATAATGCCACTATGATCGAATATCACAGGAATCAATGGGCAACCAAGGGACTGGAATCCACTATACTCCGAATCCGCAGTTTCCTCAAGTGGTTATGTCCAATGCACTTTCTGTATGCTATCCGCACCATCCGTGTCACCATGAGGCGCTTGCCGCCGATTCCCGGATTAAACAATGAGCCTATTGCGATTAGATAGTGTCTGCAAATCCTACGGCGGCGAGATTGTTCTCGACGGCGTCGACCTTCGTGTCGAAGTGGGCGACAAAATCGGCCTGATCGGCAGGAACGGCACGGGCAAATCGACCATCTTTCGCCTGATGCTCGGCGAGACCGATCCCGATTCCGGCGTCGTCGAACGCACCCGAAAGCTGCGTATCGCCGCGCTGGCTCAACTCCCGCACTTCGAAGCGTCGGACACCCTGTTCGACATCGTCTTGCGAACCTTCGCCGACCTCACCGATCTCGAGCACCGGCTCACCGCGATGGAAGAGCAAATCGCTGCCGGCGACGAGGCGTTACTAAGACAATACAGCAAGGTTCAAGAGGAGTTTCAACGCCGCGGCGGCTACGAGTTCCGCACCCACGTCAAGCGTGTGCTCCACGGTCTGGGTTTTACCACCCACGACTACGACCTGCACATCGGGGCGTTGAGCGGCGGACAGCGGACGCGCCTGATGCTCGCGCTCGTCCTGCTTCAAGATGCCGACATCCTGCTGCTGGATGAGCCGGAGAACCACCTCGACCTCGAAGCCCGTGAATGGCTCGAAAGCTTCTTGAAAGAATGGCCGCGCTCCTTCGTCATCATCTCTCACGACCGGCGCATGCTCAATGCCGTCGCGAATTCCATCGCTGACCTCGAGCGCGGAAAGGTCCGCTGCTACACGGGCAACTACGAATCCTTCGCGGCGCAGAAAACCCTGATCCGCGAGCAGCAGCAAAAGGCATTTGAACGGCAAAAGGAATTCATCGAAAAAGAGGAGAAGTGGATCGACCGCTTCCGCTACAAGGCGACCAAGGCCACGCAGGTCCAAAGCCGTATCAAGCGGCTCGACAAGATTGAACGTGTCGACGCCCCCGACACCGAGCAGGCTTCCGCGAAATTCGGACTGGGCCAAGTCGTGCGAAGTGGCGCCGTCGTGCTCGAAGCGAAAGGCCTCTCCAAGGCCTACGGCGACCTCGTCCTGTATCGCGATGTCTCCTTCACCGTCGAACGCGGCGAACGCGTCGGAATCATCGGCCCCAACGGCGCGGGAAAGACGACCCTGCTGCGTCACATCATTGGCCGGCTTGACGATGCGTCCGGCAAGGTCTCGCTAGGTCACAAAGTGACGCTAGGGTTTTACGAGCAGCATCACGGCGATGTGAATCCTGGCGCCGACATCTTCCGCGAAGTGAGCGCCGCCCGCCCCGAATGGAAACCGGAACAAATCCGGACCTTTCTCGGGCGCTTTCTGTTTACCGGCGATGACGTTTTCAAACCGATCAGTGCGCTGAGCGGAGGAGAGCTTAGCCGCGTGTCCATCGCCAGGCTCATTCTCTCGCAGGCAAATGTTCTGCTTCTCGACGAGCCCACGAACCATCTCGATATTGCCTCGCGCGAGGCGCTTGAAGCAGCTCTGTCCGAGTTTCCGGGAAGCCTACTTATCGTCTCGCACGACCGCCAACTGATTGATCGGCTTGTCGACAAGCTGGTGATCATCGAGCATGGGCGCGCTTCGATTCATCTTGGCAATTACACGCACTACCGGTGGAAGGCCGGCGAAACGGCCGCCTCTGCCACAGCCAAGTCCACCGAAGATGTCCTCAAGATCCGGCGCGGAAAAATACAGCCGGCGCGCAAGGTCGAAGAAAAGTCGCGCAGAAAGCAACAGAAGCAACTGGAGGAAATCGAGCGCGACATCGCATCCATCGAAGAGATGATTGCCGCGCTCGAAGTGCAATTCACGCAAATCGATCCATCCGACTACCAGAACGCCCAGCAACTCAAGTCCGAATACGACGGGTTGAAGAGCGACCTCAGCGAAATGTACATCGAATGGGAACGGATCGCCGAAGATACATCCGCTTGATGCTGGCTATTTGAACTATTGCGTAGCCTTCGCCGTGGGCTCTTCCGGCTTTGTCTCTTCTTCCTTAGGCACGCGCGTCCACTGCGTCGTGCGCCCAAACGCCGCGATTCCAAGATACCCGCGCACATCCAACGTATTGCTATCTGCCAGCTTCATGGTGCATTTGTAGGTCTTGCCACTCTCCGGGTCGTAGATGGTTCCGCCCGACCAGTTCTCTTTCCCATCAAACGTGAAGTCCTTCAGAAACTTCAATCCAAGAATCGGGTCGCTCTTGTGCGCCGGATCCGGATTGTTGTTGTCCAGCTTGGGTTGGCCAGCCTCGGGCTTTCCCGCTTCAACCAACGGCTCCTTCAACCACACCAGCTTGCCGCAGTACTTGTCGCCTTCCTTTGCAATCTCGATTTTGGATTCCTTGCCCGACGAGTACCATTGCCCGACGACCGCATCGGGATCCGGCGTGGCAAACGCCGCGAGCGCTATCGTCAAAACGCACACCGAGAGAACAGAGAGCAACCGTTTCATGGGTTCAATACTCCAGTTGTTATATTCGCGCCTGCCAAGTCACACTAGCAGGCCCAGAGTATAACCAGCGACAAAACGTGGCTACAACCGGGAGCGTCCGCAGTTGTCTGCCGCAGACCCAAAGAGTATTCTCTCCCCCATCGTAAACCGGACCAGAATCGTATGTTTCGTTTCACGCTCATCTTTCTCGGCGGCGGAGTCGGTTCCCTCCTCAGGTACGTCATTGCGGGATGGACCCAGCGGGCCTCCGAAGTCTCCTTCCCGCTGGGCACCTTTGTGGTGAACGTCGCGGGGTCGCTCATCATCGGTTTCCTCGCCGCCACGCTGACCGGCCCCATCTTGATTCGCGACGACTATCGCATAGGTCTCATGGTAGGCGTGCTCGGCGGCTTCACCACCTTTTCCAGCTTCAGCCTTGAGACGCTCATGCTCGCGAATGACGGCCAGATCGGCCTGGCTTTGTTGAATGTGGCGCTCAGCATGACCATCTGCCTGGCGGCGGCGTGGCTGGGCTACCGACTCGGAGAGTATTCGTTCGGCGTATGAAGGAGGGTAGAAACATGCACGTTCCCGAAGACGGTTGCCTGCTGCGAATCCTCATCGGCGAAAGCGACCGGTGGCAACACCGTCCCCTCTACGAGGCCATCGTCTTGAAAGCACGCGAGATGCATCTCGCCGGGGCTACCGTGCTGCGCGGCCCCATGGGCTTCGGCGCAACCAGCCGCCTCCACACCACGAAAGTGCTCCGGCTTTCCGAGGATCTCCCCATCGTCATCGAGATTGTCGACAGCAAGGAGCGCATCCATGGTTTTCTTCCGCTCATCGAGGAAATGGTCAAAGAAGGCCTCGTTACCATGGAAGACGTGAAAGTCATTCGATACCTAGGCACGCCTCCCGTCCAGGAGTGAGAGGAGCCGTCTCCATTTCGGCGGTTTCTTTCCGGCACAATGCGGGAAAAAGCGCAGTTTCTAACGGCACACTTATCCTGCTATACTCTCCGTGTTTTGTTTAGGCCCACGAACGCTTATCACAGAGGTTACCATGTCCGATACACTCCAACAATTGGTTGCTATGTCCCGCTATCTCGGCGATCCCGCTAACGGGTATGCCATTCTCGGCGAAGGGAACACCGCCGCGCGCATCGACGATGATTCGTTCTACGTCAAAGCCTCCGGCACAACCCTCGCCACCATCGACGCCTCTGGCTTCGTGGTCTGCTCCATCTCGCGGGTAACCGCAATTCTGGACGACCCGAAAGCAGGCGACGACGATGTCTCGCGGGTGTTTCGCGAGGCTCTCGTCGATCCCAAGGAGACGCGCCGCCCATCCGTAGAGGCCATGCTGCACGCCATCTTGCTGAGCATCCCGGAGTTCAAGTTCATCGGACATACGCACCCTGTCTACACGAACTCGATTCTCTGCTCCGTCCGCGCCGAAGAGACCTTCGCCGGACGTATCTTCCCTGACCAGATCGTCTCCATGAAGCATAAGTCCGTGTTCATTCCCTATGTGGATCCCGGCTTGGTGCTCGCGCGCGAAGTGAAACGCCGCCTCGAAGAATACGTCGAGAATGAAGGCGTGCTGCCATCCGCCATCCTGATGCAGAACCACGGTCTAATCACCATGGGAGCGACTCCAAAGGCGGTTACCAGTTGCACCGATATGGCCGAGAAATCCGCCCAAGTTCTTGTGGGCACGTACGCATTGGGCGGTCCGCGTTTCATGAGCGATCACGACGTGGCCCGTATCTTCACGCGCCCCGATGAGCATTACCGGTTGCAGAACATCGCCGATCGCAAGTCGTAATATTGCGGCCGCCTGCACCGTACCAAAATCCCGCGGATTGACCGCGCCAAAAAGTGAGGAAATCACCGTGACGACACTCGACAAATACCAGAAGCCCGACGGCGCTCTTCCCGAATCCTACGATGCCTGGCAAGTCTTTGGGGCCGGTTTCGAAAACCTCGGGCGCGATGGCAAGCCCGTCACGATTGACCTCCGAGAGCCCAATGACAATGAAATCCTGCTTCGTGTCGATGCCCTCGGCCTCTGCCAGTCCGACATCAAGATCATCAATCAAGGCAGCAAGCATGCCCGCCTCCGTGGCCGCGACCTGTCTACCGACCCGACCGTCCTCGGCCATGAATGCGCCGCGACCGTCGTCAAGGTGGGAAAGGACTGGCAAAGCCAGTTCAAACTCGGACAGCGCTTCATCGTCCAAGCCGACATCTACTACAAAGGCGAAGGATTCGCCTTCGGTTACCTCATCCCCGGCGGCCTTGGCCAGTATTGCTACCTGGATGAGCGCGCGCTTGCCGGTGACGAGGGTTGCTACTTGCTTCCCGTTCAATCCGAAACCGGCTACAGCGAATCCGCACTCTCGGAGCCCTGGGCCTGCGTCGAGATGTCCTACAATTTGAAAGAGCGCATGGAACCCGAAGGCGGCGATATCCTTATCGTCACCGAGACGGACGTTCCTGCGTGGGCCGAGAAGTATCCGACTGCCCTCATCGTTCCGCGTTCGTTGAAGGGCATCGAAGGCCGAACCTTCGACGACATCGTCGTCCCGCTCCCGTCGCCGGATATCATAAACAAGCTCGTGCCTTGCGTGCGCGATAACGGCATCGTCTACTTGCTTGGCTTCCCGGTTGCGCAAGGCCCCTTGTCGCTGGACATCGGACGCATCCACTACAAGGGTGCGCGATTTTACGGCGGCGGCAACGATATCCCCTCCGTGAAACAAGCCAATTCGCGTCACGATTTGCTGCCCGGAGGCGAGGCGCTCTTCCTCGGTGCGGGCGGACCCATGGGCCAGATGCACGTCCAGCGCGCAATCGAAATCTCCATGGGGCCACGCCTCATCGTCGTCACCGACCTCGACCGCAAACGCCTCGATCACATCGAGCGCCGTTTCGGAGAGCTCGTCAAGAACCGTGGCGTCCAACTGCTCACGTTCGCACCCAGTCAGTTCGACAGCCCCGCGGCCATGGACGAACATATACTTAGCCTTGCGCCCGGTGGTTACGACGACGTGATCGTCATGGCTCCTGTGGCCAGGCTCGTCTCCGCGGCCGTCTCCTTCACCGCGGATAACGGCCTCGTCAACGTCTTCTCCGGCGTCGGACTCGGCAGTATGGCCGATATTGAACTCAAGGACCTTTGCCGCGGCATCAAGATCTTCGGCTCCAGCGGCTCGCGCATCAGCGATCTCCGCAAAGTGCTGGAGATGGTCGAGCGCCGCGAACTCAACACGAACCTGAGTGTGTCCGCCATTGGCGGACTCAAGTCGGCCCGCGAAGGACTCGAAGGCGTCAATACGGCCCGGTACCCGGGAAAGACGGTCATCTATCCTCAAATCCCGGACCTGCCCCTGATGAGTCTCGAAGAGATTCCCCAGCGCATTCCTGAACTTGCCAACCGGCTTGGGGCGGATTGCGCATGGACCTCCGAAGCAGAGAAGGCCTTGCTGGAGAAGTACGTATCATGAAGCGACTCGAAGGGAAACGTGCAATCGTCACAGGGGCGGGCCAGGGCCTTGGCGCAGCCATACTTGAGCGGCTTGCGGAAGAAGGCTGCGACGTGTTTGGTTGGGATGTGAACGCCGAGGCGATGGAGGCCACCGCAGAAGCCGTCGCGGGCAAGACGGGCGTGCGCGCCTTTGGAAGGCGGGTAGATGTCTCCGATGCCGACGCCGTCCGCCGCGGAGTTGATGAGGCCGTCGAGAAGCTTGGCGGCCTGGATGTGTTTGTCTCGAACGCAGGCATCCTAATCTCGGGCCCGTCGGTGGAATTCGACATCGCGAAGTGGCGCAAAGTGATCGACGTGAATCTCGTCGGATTCTTCCTCTGCGCGCGCGAGGCTGCCCGTGTGATGATCCCGGGCGGCGGGTCGATCATCCAGATCAATTCGAAGTCGGGGAAGAAAGGCAGTTTCCGCAACAGCGCTTATGCCGCATCCAAGTTTGGCGGGATAGGCGTCACGCAGAGCCTCGCCCTCGAGTTTGCCGAGGACAATATCCGCGTCAACGCCATCTGCCCCGGCAACTTGCTCGATTCGCCGTTGTGGAAAGACAGCCTCTTCAAGCAATATGCCGCCAATCAGGGCATTTCCGAAGACGAGGTCCGCAAGAAGTATATCGATCAAGTACCGTTGCGGCGTCCCTGCGCATACCGCGA
>JBHEKO010000771.1:0-3137 GCA_041859475.1 Candidatus Hydrogenedentales bacterium | reverse complement strand
AGATTGCCGAGAATGTGGTTGGCGAGTTCTTCGGAAATGCCGGGTTGTGCGGGGCGGAAGCTGGCCAAGACGTGGTCGCGTTCGGTATCTGCAAGGTGTTCGTCGAGATAGATGACGTTGTCGAAGGCTTCGGCCATTTCTACGTCGCGGCCTTGGGATGCGGCTTCGATGGATTGGCGGAGGTAGGCGTGGGCGTGGAACGGTTCGAGTTCGGGTTCGAGCAGGACGTCGGAGAGGGAGTCGGGGTCGAGGCCGGTGTCGTGTTGGGCGCGTTCGGCGTGGCGGAAGATGGCTTCGGGGATGGGGGGTGTGGCGCCGTGTTTTTGACGATTCAAGATACTGTGTTTGAAGTCAAGAGGTTTTTCATGAGTTTTCCGCATTCGTGCCAAAACTGGAGTTGAAGATAGAGGGGTGTTGTAGCACCACCCCTCTCCAGTCTTGGCCCCTGAGTCGGCGCTCAGGTCGCACTCCTGCGTTGCCCTATCCTCCGCTCAGGTCGTTTGGCATTTTACCGCAGTCGCATAGTCGCAAATGTAGTCGGTCTCGGAGACGACGACGGCGCGTATGAGTAGAAGCAGCTTGCGCATGACGGCTCCTAGGATGGCCATAGGCGCCAGTCCTTTTTCCCGCAATCGGTCAGCGTAGCAACGAAGCGGAGGACAGAAGCGTTTTGCGTTGAGTGCCGGCATGAATAGGACGGCGCGCGCGTGGGCTCCTCCTCCTTTGGCCAGTTTGGGTTTTCGATGGACGGAGGTCCCGGATTGGTAAACGCGGGGATAGACGCCGGCAAGTGCGACCAGTTCGTTGCGGGAATAGGTTCGCAAATCGCCGAAGAGCGCCAGAAGTAATCGGGCCGTTTTGGGCCCCACTCCCGGGATGGTTTGCATGCGTTTAAAGTCGGCGTCCAATTGCGCATTCGATGCCAAGAGGCGGTCCATCTCGGTTTGGATGGACGTCAGTTCCTGTTCGACGGAACCTAGTTTGTTGCGCAGGCACTGCTGCACGAAGGGGGACGCAAGGGGCTCACGGAGTTGATTTTCATAGGCGATTTTGTCGCGTAGGCTGCGTCGATAGAGGTGGGCAAGTTCGCGCAATTGACGCTGGAGCGAATCGGGAATGGCCTTGGGGGCGGGCGAAGTAGCCATGCCAAAGAGCGCCAGCACACAAGCGTCAATACGGTCGGTTTTGCTTCGCAGGCCCAGGCTTTTGGCGAACGCGCAGGACCGAGCAGGATTGACGATGGAGACCGGGGCAAGCCGACCGTTGAGACATTCGACCCACGTCCACGATAGGCGGCCGGTCGCTTCCACGCACACGCCGAGTATCTCCTCAACCTCCTGCGTGTGTACCCAGGCAACGAATGCGTCGATGCCCTCGGAGTCATTGGGGAATTCGCACACGGGCATCGACGTCCAATCGGCGGCGCGCGTCTGCGGTGTGGCGAGCGCCGCACTGAAAGATTGCTGACCGAGATCGACACCGAGCCAAACACTCTTGCACATCTTGTATACCTCCCTTATTCTGATCACGTCCCTGAAGCCTCACCTTATGATTCGAGCTCGTGGCGACACGGCTCCTGATACTGTCCAGGCTTAGGGGACCACACAGGCGGGTGGGGACCTCTTGAACACGAGCTGCCGCACCAACGGCGCTCCGGGGGGGCTTCACTCCACCCGCCACTTCCTTCCACAGTAGCGCTCTCCGCAGAAGGACAAAAACAGCATATAAGGGGGGGTAGAGGATTTTGGGTCTTTTGGATTGGGGGCCACGAGGCTGCTTCCATGGGTCCGCTTCCAGATCTTCCTGGGGGGTGCACCCATGGATCTTTTGACGATTCAAGGGGGTCACGGGATGTACCGTGGACATTGGGCGCGGCGCGGGATTCGCCCGTGAAGGCTCGTAAGGCGAAGGACAATATGGAGTTAGCGTCGTTGGGTTTGGGCAGAGATGGGTTCGACGGTTGTCCCGCATCGCCGGGACACCCTTTGGCGATGCGCCGGGGGTCGTGGCGTTGGCAGTCCAGTCTTTGGACCGGGACCGGGCGAAGCGGATTCTGGAAACGGTATGGGTAGACACGGTTCGGGTTCCTTCAGTCTTTGACAATCCCTCTATATATACTGCGGTTTGTTGCACTGGAATAGGGCTGGAGACTGAGGGCTGTAGGAAAGTGGATTGGGCGGGATGTCCCCTTATTGTCCTCTATTTCTCCGACTTGACCACAGACTTCACTTCACGAGGCCGTTCCGCAGGAGAGTCACCAACTGTGTACTGTCGGCGCGAAACACTATCGTGAATCCGAAGCCCCATCGGAAACTGAAGTCTGAACGCATCCTCCCCTATGGGAGCATTAACATCAGCCCAAGTCAGAGTACTGCGCATTTCCTCTGTTATTACGTAATCATTCAACTTGTCATCCCAAGCATATTCAAAATGCGAATATGAAACGGGTAGCCACATGCCATCGATTTGTTTCAATTCCACCGGGGAGAGTGCGCCTAGTTTCGTAGGGTTCGGCGTTCCGAAATCGAGCCAGCGTTCCCACGCCACGATATTTGCGTTACGAGACAAGTCAACAGTAACGAGGTAGCTTATGGAATCCTGCCTCCCCTCAGGCACGTGATTTCGATGAGGAAACCAGATCACGGCACGACCGTCGGCATCTTGAGATTCAATGCGCCACGGCGGAGCCTCAGGCGGGAGAGACTCCAAATAAGTAGCCAACCCCATTCCTTCGTAGAAAGGCGTAACAAATGACAGGTTGCGCTGTACAAGTGATACAGTCCACTTTTCTTGCTGCCATGATATTGGCTTGTCTATGAAACCGCGTAGCGGTTGGTCGACGTCTTTTTCGGAGTAGAGTATGCTCATCTGAAGAACACCATCGAAGGACAGGTCCTCCCGACGCTTCGCGATGACAATCGTAGGGTTCCCAGGCTCTCCTGCCAGTCGCGGAACACCCGCTTGAAGCTTAACGTTGAATTTCGGTCGTGCACCGGTACCTATGATACCGGACGCCTCTGTCATTTCTTCGGTTGGCTGTAACTGGACCTCCTGCAACCCTGAGCGAGCATATCCTTGCGACTTCAACGTGAACGAAGCATTCTGCAAGGCTTGAGACTCAGCGCGTAACTTCTGTA
>JBHEKO010000669.1:0-7199 GCA_041859475.1 Candidatus Hydrogenedentales bacterium | reverse complement strand
AACGGACGCGTCTGGTACAACGATCCTGATCCCGTGTATGTGCGCGCGTCGGTACCCATCGAGCAAGCGCGCGCCATTTGTTCGTGGGCGGCGCTGAGCGGCCAATTGACCGCCAACAGCGATTGGCTGCCCGGCTTGTCCAAAGAGCGGCTCGATATCTTGCGCCGCGCGATGCCAAGCCACCACGCGCCCGCGCGTCCTGTCGATTACTTCGAGCGGGACTTCCCGCAAGTTTGGCAAGTCACGGATACGCAAGGAAGCGTCAGGCGCGATATTGTCGGTGTGTTCAACTGGAACAAGGATGCGGCGCTGGACATTGCCGTGACGTGCGAAAGTCTCGGGCTGCCCAAGGATACGAAGTTCGCGTGTTTCGATTATTGGGACAGCATTTTCCTGCCCGAATTCTCCAATTCGCTTGCGGTGAACGTCCCGCCGGCCTCGTGCCGCGTGTTCGCGATCCGCGCGATGGAAGAGCGTCCCTTTGTAATTGGCACGAACAGGCACGTCACCCAAGGCATCATGGACCTGTCGGCGGAGAAGTGGGATAGGTTGCTCGGCGGCGTGAGCACGCTCGTCGGCGGCGAAGTGTATGAACTTCGGATCGTCCTTCCCGTGACCAACGAGAAGTGGATGGCTCAGACGATCGCAGCGGATATTCAGTCCGTAGACGCAGTCCTGCAGCACGATAATGGCAATCTTCGTGCCACGTTCAAGAGTGCGGAGTCCTGTAAAGTGAAGTGGTTGATTGACTTCGTCTCCATTAGGAAGTAGACGAGGTTCACCGCGCGTATTGACAAGAGTATGCGAGGCGCCGGCAACACATGTAGGAATTCCGCGCGAATGACGGGGAGCTTCCGTCCTCCGCGCGGACCCAGTCAAAGCGGGGTATTATCCGCCCCCTAGCCCGCCGAACCCTTCCGGTTCGCCCGCGCGCAGTGTCCTCAGATTGGGCAGCTTGCTTTGCACATGCGCCAGCGTCGCTTCATCCAATGGCGTTATGCTCGTGATATTCAGGATCTGGAGTCCGGACAGGCCCTCAAGATGCTCCAGCCCCTGGCTGGAGAATTTCCCGGAGATGATCAGGTGGTACAACTTCTTCATGTTCTCCAGATGGCGAAGGCCGTCGTCCGATACATTTGAATGTTGAATGTTGAGGAATTGAAGTTCGGTGAGACCTGCAAGGTGGGACAGTCCAACGTCGGTGATGCCGGTCAAGCATTGCAGACGCTTCAGGCTTGTGAGTTTTCCGAGGCTTACAAGATCGGCATCGCGCGTCTGCGGCATTCCCAGCATGAGGTCCGCGAGGTGAGTCATGCCGGACCAATCAAGCACTTCCTCGCCCCGTTGACCTGCATCGACTCTCAAGTACTCCAACTGACCGAGAGCGTTCAGCTTATTGAGGCCCGACACTGTGAATGGAGTCGCGGAGCAGAAGAGGTCGAGGCGTTTCAACTGCGATAACTTGCTAATCTCGCCGAGACTCGTATCCGAAATGCTGTGGGAATCCGAGAGTATCGCCAAGCTTTCCAGGCCGGACATCTTGGCCAGATGGGCAATTCCGGCATCCGTGATTCCCTCGCCGCCGCAAACCTGTAGATCTTGCAGGGAAGACATCGTGCTCAAGGTGCGAAGGCCCGCGTCCGTGATGGAGGTCTTGGACCAGCCCATCGTCTGCAGGCGTTTGAGGTGCTTCAGCTTGGGCAGGTAGGAAAGTCCAACGTCCGTCAAGAGGCTCTTGGGGTTGTTGGAGAGCGAGAGGTCTTCAAGGGACTCCAATTCGCTGATCGTCGCGAGCGCGGCATCCGTGGTGATTGACTTGTGCAGTTCGAGCAGCCGCAGCGAATGCAGTGGTTTGAGATACTCCAGGCCTGCGTCCGTGACCCCTTCAAAGCGGATGAGTTGGAGCTCTTCCAGGCCGTGGATTTGGCCGATGTACTTCATCCCAAGATTGGAGATTCTCAGATTCTCGCCGTGCAGTCGAAGGCTCTTCAAGGCGGGGAAGTCGCGCAAGTACTGCAATCCGCTGTTGCCGAAATTCTCTCCGGAGAGCCACAGGTATTCCAAGGCAGGAAGTTTTGCGATGTGCGCCAAGCCGGGCCCCTTGACGCTCGTGACATTGATTGAGAGTTCCTGGAGGGCAGGCAGCTTGCCGACGTGCGCAAGCCCATCATCGGTGAGCGTGGTCCAACACGAAAGCACCTGGAGGGATTGCATGTCTTCGAGATACTTCAAGCCCGCGTCGGTTACCCCCAGCCCCGACACCGAAAGGAATTCCAGCCCCGTCAATGCCTTGAGGTGGCGCATACCTTGATCGGTTAGGTCCGGCAATCGAACGGTGAGTTCTTTCAGGCCCGTCAACTCGCTGAGGTGCGGCATGATGGTGTTGTCCGAATAGGGCCGGACGTCTTCGTAGCAGGAAATCTCAAGTGCGTACAGATCATCCGGTTTTAGGCGCACGAGAGGCGACAGGTCGCCCTGTATTGCTTGGCCGGCGATGATGAGCTTCACCTTCGCGTCTACTGGGACGGTGACATTCCCTTGCGCCGCCGCGAGAACGTCCCAGGAGTCTACGGCGCTGTAATTCGGGCTGAGGCGATAGCGAAGGACGGTTGGCGTGGTCTGCGTATACAGCATCCCAATGGCGCGATCCTTCGGAAAGCGGATGACTCGCGTCGCTTCTGGCTGTTGCGGGGGCGCAACCGTAACGCTGTCCGCCGCCGTGAGACGAACAAGGGGCTGAACCGCGCTTTGCGGATTCGTCTGAGAAGGCGATTCGACGGCCGGTGCAAGCACTGCACTCTCGACGGGATCGGACGTGGTCAGTATGATCCCCGGGACGCATAGAATCCCAAGGAGCAGAAGCACAAACACAGAGGCCAAGGAGAGCCTTGCTCTTGGAGCGGCTTCGGATGCCAGCGCAGTCAGCCTGCCTTTGAGGTCGCCGAACGATTCGGCGACAAGCAACGGGGGAGAGGTTAGCGAGCGCGTGCTCATGGAGAATTGCGCGGCATCGCAGATGGCGCTGGCGTAGGCGCTTGGGCACGCTTTACTGGCGGCCAACACCAAGGCGTCGCATGCCTTCTCGCGTTCGAAGAGAATACGGCGCCTGACCAAGTGCACCACGGGGTGGAAGAAGTAGATCGCGTCGCAAATGCAGAGGACAAACCCGAGCAGGGAATCCCGACGGCGCACGTGGGCGAATTCGTGGGCGAGCACTGCAAGCAGACTATGCCGGTTCGCCTTCTGTACGAAGGTCTTTGGAAGCACGACCAGAGGCCGGCGAACTCCGCACGTGAAAGGCGAGACTTGGGCACCGGTCACCACCAACCGCGGCACAGTCTTCAAGCCCAACAATGCGGCTGCCTTGTTGGCGGCATCCATAAGCGGACCTTCGAACACGCGTGTGCTGTCCGCAACAAGCCGGCGCATCCAAAACCATCCGCGCGCCATGCGCAGCGACAGGACAAGAACGCCGATTCCCCATATGGTTAGGGCAACGAGTGGCCACTTAATGCTTGTCCGAATCTCCGATGCGCTGGAAGCGGGTCGCGTACCGTCGAGCGCGGCGGCAACGTAGACCTGTTGTCCATCCGGGCTCCACGGTGAGGCTGTTTCGTCTGATAGCGTGGGCGACGCAGAGGTCGCGCGCAATGCGGCCGCGTCGTGAACGGATGGGGCCGGAAGGACGGGAACGGTGATGCACACGAAAGGCATAACCAGCAGTCGTAGAGGAACGAGCATCCAGATCCAGAAGCGTAGTGAAGCGGAAGCGTTTTTGAGGAACCGCGCGAGAATGAGTACCGCAAAGGCGAGTAGTGCACTTTGCCAAACTGCGGTCCACAGGGAGCTGAGCCACTGCGACGCGAAATCGTTAGCCGACGCGATGTGCAGGTCCATCTCACTTCCTCCCTTCGTTCTTCTCGATCTCCTTCACAATGGCGCGCAGTTTCTTCGCGTGATCTTCGGTCAAGTCGGTCGCATTGGCTAGATAGGCAAGAAAAGGCGCAGCCGATCCATCGAGCACCTTCTCGACGAATTGTCCGATGAGCCTCGTCATGACCTTGGACTGTTCTTCTTTTCCCCAGAATCGAAAGACCCCGTCCACCTTCTTGCGCGTGAGGAATCCCTTTGCGTGCAGCCGCTGAACCACCGTGAGCACGGTGGTGCGTGCGCACGCGCGATCCGCGGCGATCAGGTCGACAAGTTCCTGGACCGTGCTTCCGGGTTTTTGCCAGACCAATTTCAAGACGTCCAGTTCCAGTTCGCCGAGTCCATGATGTTTCTTGAGCATGCCCACCCTTTGCGCCGGGGACTCGTTGGAAGCGGCCCCTTGTTGGGACGGTGTTTCGGGATTGACTACGTCTGTCGTCTTAAATTTACTACGAACGTAGTCAAAAGTCAAGCGACTGTCGCGCATCGGGAACGCGAGCGAGGAATTGGCGCGCGCTACTTCTTGCCGAGCGACCCGTCGCCTTTCCACTCCGGCACGGCATTCATCGCGTCGATGAAATTGTGAATGACGTCGGTGTGGCAGTCTTCCTGCCAGCCGCCGCGTTTGTCGCGGCCGGGGAGGGGCATGTCGTTCGGGCAGCCGTCCTTGTCGATGGCGTAGGTGATCCAATTCAGATTGCGGTAGGCCATGTCCTTGTATTTTTCGCCGCCGCCCGCCGCATAGAACATCGCCGCAATACCGCCCAACTTGGACGCGGCCCCGCTCCATTGACGGCGGTCGTAGTCCTGTTCGACGGGTAGGACGACGCCGCCGACATAGGAAGTCGAGAGATTGTCGATCGTGAAGTTAATGAGCCTTTCCGCGAGTGCGCGCCAATCCGGGTCCAACGTCTCCTTCTTCTCGATCAGATAGCGCGCCATCTCCTGCGGCGCCCACGAGGTCCGGTTGTCTTCTTCGTGATGGTCCTCGAAGAACTGCACCCAGTTGCTCTGCCCTTGCGCATCCGGCGCGTTGATCTGATAGGTCTTGATCCACGTCCACAAGGCATCGCGCGGCGCTTGATAATCCGCATGGCCTTTCGCGATCAGCTCGTCGAACAGGCGCAAGATGAACACCATGTTTCCATTTCGTTCGCCGTAGTGCTGCCCGGTCACCGAGTCTACACGGAACGGCCACGGCGCACGGCTGGCATCGCCCGCGCGCATGTTCTTGGCGAGCAACGCGGCGTTGCGCAGGGCCTGATCCAAATACCGCTGGTCCTGCGTCGCGTCGTACAGTTTCACGAGCGCGTACCCCGCAATGCCCCCTTTATCCGGTTGAATCACGTTCGGGCCGAATTCGGCGTCGTGCTGCGAGCTCCGCGTCTGCGGGAAGTCCGTTGTCTCGCCCGTTGACCGCGTGAATTTCGGATAGACGCCCTCATCCGGCGTCAGCGTCTCCTTCACAAGATAGTCGCCCATTTTCTTCGCAAGGTTCAGCGTTGTCTCATTCTTTTTGCCCTTGAACTCCCAGTACTTCAAATACGAGAGGATGCCCATCCCCGCCTGCGTGCATGGGATGTTGTCCGTGCGGTAGGGTGTGTAGTCGCCGTGCATGAACGTTGTGAACACGAAGATCGGATACCCATGCGGGTCCACCGGACAGTTCTCGTAGAACTTCATCTCCCGATCGACTGCATCCTCCCACGACGTCCACGGCAGCAACTTCCCATCGGCATCGTAGACGGCCTTGTGAAATCCGAAGGCCTCTTGACGCGTAGTTGTTGCGTCGTCCTGCGCGCGAGCGGAAACCATCGACACGCAGAATAGGATGAGTAACGGAACGCAAGCACACAATCGATTCGACATGTCTCTAGTCTCCGTTTTGGCTGAAGGTTACCCCGACTCCTTGTCCGCAAATTCTGCTTTCAACGCACCGGGCGATTGTTGCTTCGTCCAGATTGATCCAGCATGTCCACACAGTCCACAACGTCCATTCCGTCCACGAATCGCAGCCTATGTCTGCCGTATCTGCAACACCATCCACCATTGTGGACTGACGCCTTCAAGCGGGATCTCGATTACCGGCAGCCCGCTCTCGGCGATCCATTGGCGCGTCATTGGGATGAGGTTGTAGAAGAGGTCCCAGGGAAACCAATCGACGCCAATAAAGCGGCACCAATTGAAATGATCGAACAGCAGAAAGCCACCGGGCCGCACAAGCTTCACGACGTCGCCGACGATCTGCATCAGCTCCGGTTTGCCGCGTTGTTCAAGGCGGCCTTCGCGGGCGTCCTCCGCGAGCCACTCGATCATCTGCCGCTCGTTGGGAAACCAGTCGATGGCGGTCGTGTCCATGCCCCGCGGTTCCGATACTGCCGTTTGCAGAATGTCGTTCACCGCGTGGTGAAAGCACGCGATGTCGATGCTGCCCGGTACGAGATAGTCGGAGACCTTCTGCGCGTTGTCTTCAATGACGCGAATATTCGTCTTGAGATGCGCAATCTTCTGCTGCAATTCCTCGCGCAACTTCTGGTTCAAATTGACGGTCGTGTAGCTCGCTTGCCCGCCGCCGTATGCTTCCGTCGCGAGGATCACGGGACACGACGCGCCCACGCACGGCTCGAACACTGTCATGGTACGCGGCGGATGCAACGCCTCGATCACCTCGTAATATTGCGCTGCCAGCACGGCATCCAATACAGGCCTACTGATGTCGAGTGGCTTCGGGTCCGTCAACGCGGTGACGACGCGCTCGGGAATCTTGTCCAACGCCAATAGCGCCGTCCGCGCTTCCTCGTCCAACACGGCAGCGATTGCCCCTTCGGTAATCTCTTGCGCCACACGTGCCGGGTCCCAGAGTGGAGGCCTCATTGTGAAGAGTCCATCGCGATCAGGATTTCCTACATTCCGCATTCTGAAAGACCTCTTGGGCTCAATGCCATTAATCCTGCCTTACCCGCCGCGATTCGCTCAGGTCACGGAGCCACTTCACTTTTCGGAACCGTAGACAGAGTCGTCAACCGATTGGGATGATTTGGGATCCCCCGACTCCACCATTCCGGCGTACTTCATCCACGGACTGGACGTGAACGGCGTCAGGCAAGACTTGAGTGAACATGGAACAAGTTTAGCAAAGAGATTGGCTATGGGACTTCTCAACTGGTTCGCGCGTTGCTTGGCATCTCGTGCATCAGTTTTACTTCGCTGTGAACACATAGTTCCCTGAACCCACCTCGTATGCCTCCACCCCGAGTCGTCCCGAATCG
>JBHEKO010000636.1:0-2609 GCA_041859475.1 Candidatus Hydrogenedentales bacterium | reverse complement strand
CTGGACATTCTGTTCGAGGCGCTTGACCTGAGACAGGTCGTAGACGACTACCATTGCCCCGGTGAGTTCGTTATCGCTGGAGGTCAGGCACGAGGAGGAAATTACCACCGGCACGCGCTCTCCGTTGGGATGCGAAATAATCGTCTCGAAGTCCCCAATGGCGCGCCGATCGCGTATTGTCTGCTCAAGAATGCGGGCCACCTGCGGGTTGACGCTCTGAATACTTCTTCCCACCGTGATCGGCCCCAAGACGTCCGTGGCGCAACGATTGACCATGGTCACTTGGCCTTCTGTATCCACGGCAACCACGCCGCCCCGCATGCTGCTGAGGATGCGCGAGCGGTGCAGATTCGCTTCTTCAAGCTGCTTGTACAACCGGGCGTTCTCGATGGCGGTGGCGAGCGGCGTCGCCAGTGCGGTAAACACCATGACGTCGTCCGCGGTATAGATATCGTGAGAGCGCTTCTGGCCCAACGTCATAATGCCCACCAAGCCGGTCGTTCGCTTGAGGGGGAGGCAGAGGTAGGCATCGTTCTCCGCCAATATTTCTGCGATCCGGGCCCGCTCTTCCGTCAACCTCGCGTGAACGAGTTCTTCCAGCACCAAAGGCCCGGGATGAGCGCGTACGTAATCGGCCAACACTGCGAAGTCGCGCGTGCTTTTCCCCTTTTCTTCGGGGTCGCTGGAGTACTCGACCGTGAGCAGAGAATCGTCCTTTTCGTCCACAAGCAGCACACGGATGATGGAAGCGCCGACGGTGTTCTGGATGTCGTCGCTGACCGACTTCAGCAGCCGGTCGAATTGGACGATTTCGGCGGCCATTTGGCTTGTACGGGCCAGAAGGTGTTTGACGTCGTACTGCCGCTTGAGTACTACGCGGTTGAGAATTAGCTGAATCTGTTCTTTGAGGGGCTGCAACACGATCGCTACGACAAAGGCAGCTAGAACGGTGGGCAAGACGTCGCCGGGGCCGGTGGCCGAGCGAAACGCCCAGTGAACCAGTGAGATCGAACTCAAGAAGATAACGATAACGATTCCCGTGACGATTGCATAGACCGTAGTTCGCGAGATGATCACCCAAATGTCCATGAGGTGGTAGCGGATCATCGCATACGCAAAGGAACCCATCATGAGTACGACAAACACGGGGCCATAGGCTTCGAGCGTACGTATGCCTAAGGCGGGCGCGAGCACGTTTGTGAGCATGCTGAATACGGCCATCGAGAATATGCCAAGCAGGACGTGTTGGATTTGGCGCCGTGCTATGCCCGAGGCTTGGCGAAGTTTCTTGATGAGGTTTGCGTGGATGGCGATGGCGGCAAACGCATAGAGTGCCACGAAAATTTGGAAAATAGGTCCGTACTGCACCTCGACGTGTCGCGCCGGGTCTGGGTTCATGATAAGCGCTTCTATGTACCAGGAATGCTTCACAAGTGCGGCAATTACCAGGCACGACGCTGCTGTATAGAAGAATGCGAGCAGCCATTTCCTGCCGTCGAAACGGCCTCGCGGGAAGTAGCCAATGAATTGGTAGAACGTGGCAGGGATGAAGCATGCGATTGCGAACGTGGCATCGATCCAGAAGGAAGCGTCTTCTTGCCTCCTCGTATGGATGATGCTCAGTACACCCAGCGTCCAGACGGCGAGATGGGTGCAGAGAACGGCAAACGCGACATGCGTGGCGCGGCGGTGATTCCGCACAAGCATCACCACCGCCATACACAGCGACGAGGCCGCGGACAGGATGAGCAAGGTTGACGTGATGGTCAGTTCCATGGGTTCAATTCATTTTTCGCAGCACCAGTGCGCTGTGATTTCCTCCAAAGCTGAGTGCAGTCACGAGGGAGGTCTGAATGTCGTTGTAACGTGCGCGCAACGGCACGAAATCCAAATCGCATTCGGCATCGGGTTCCTCCAGATTGATGGTCGGCGGGACAATTCCGCGCGCCATGGTCAGCATGGATGCTCCAACGCTCCAAATGCCGCCCACGGAGTATGGTTGGCCGGTCATCGATTTGGTCGCCGATATGGGGAGCCGGTAGGCATGTTGTCCGAACACTTGCTTGTAGGCGCGGACTTCGCTACGGTCGTACATCTTGATTCCGACGCCATGACAAATGGCTCCGTCTATGTCTTGAGGGGCCAATCCGCCTTCCTTAAAGGCCGATGCAATCGCGCGCGCAAGTGCCGCCCCCTCTTTGTCTATGAGCAGGGGATTCTGCCCTTCCGTGGAGGTTCCATACCCAACGACCTCTGCGAAGATTGGGGCCCCTCGCGCCCGCGCATGTCCCAGCCGTTCAACCACGATGGCTCCCGCGCCTTCGCTCAAGACGATGCCGTCGCTCACCCGGTCGAATGGACGCATAGCCTTCTCCGGCTCGTCATTTCGAGATGAGAGAATACCCATGGAGCACGTGGCTGCCAACGTGAGCAGAGTGAGCGGAGCTTCGGTAGCCCCTACCACGGCTGCGTCGGCCAACCCGCTGCGCAATTGGACCGCTGCCCAATTGATAAGGTCCAATCCCACGGCGCATCCACTGGAGAAGGTCGCGGCAGGACCGCGGAACTTGAACTCCGCGCTCACATTGGCCGTTGCGGCGTGGGCGGAC
>JBHEKO010000394.1:0-5426 GCA_041859475.1 Candidatus Hydrogenedentales bacterium | reverse complement strand
CCCGCCAATTTCGTCTTCAATGGCGATGCGCTCACTTCATAATGACGGAAATCGTCGTTCCCTTCGCACCGGCACGTTCCATCGAAGATTCGCGCGCCCTCGGAGGACTCGGTGAACTCTTCCGGCAGCAGCACGAAGTTTGTGATCTTTCGGCCGAGCACTTTCGAAATGTCCCGTCCAACGATCTCCTGGGCTGCTTGGTTGAGGTCGAGGATGCGATGCTCGAGGTCGAGAACGATGACTCCATCCTTCATGCTCTGGAGGACTTGATCGCGCGCTACGGGCATAGCCGGAAAGAGGAGCCCCTGGCGATAGAAGTTCCATGTAAACACGAAGGCAGCGAAAGTGAAGGAAACAGGCGTGAGGTCCAAATAGGGTATGGGACTCCAGCGGAACTGAAAAACGGCATTCGTAGCGAGGGGCGCAAGCACGCCGCAGAGAAGCAGCAAGGTCTGGGCGCGATAGGTTGGGTGCGAATGCACCGAGGCTCGTGCGAGAAGAAGGGTGCCCGCGAGAATCAGAATATAAGCGTAGGCAACGATAACCCAATACCCACCCCCTCTTTCCGACGCCATCACGGAAACGGCCCCATCGGTATGCAGCCACATGTCGGTCCACACGAGGTGGTGCAGTTCGTTCGTCCAGACCAGGATATAGTCGAGGACGGGAATAATGCCGAGCAACACCATATTTCTTGTTGAGAGCCAGTGGCGTTCTTGCGCGTAGGTAAGTGCGAACACGACCCACACGTAGGGAATCGTGAGGATGCCAATGTAGCGAAATTGGGTCCAAAGGATCTTTGCCGCCAAGCCTTCGCTAGCAAGTTCCGCGGCTTCCCCAAACGACCACGCGCCGGCCGCAATCACGAGCACCATGAGGGGAATGGCCCCAGGCTGGGCACGGCGACGCCAAAGCACCGCGGCCAGAAGCCCCGCGAAAAGCGTGGACATGAAGAGGGCCCACATGGAAAAACTGAAGTGATCCACCGTCGCGAAACCCCACACCCTACGCAAAAGGTAACGCCCTAGCAACACCGGACAAATAGCAACGATATACACACCTAGTACAATGAATCTTTCCACTCATTCTAATGAACAGCGCCGAAAATGTCCACGAGCTTTTGCGTAAACCACCCTTGCGCATCCCCCGAAACCTCACTACAATACCGCGCAAGCAAGCAAACCGGTGAGTCCTGGTCCCGTTCTCTTCCATCTTCAAGCCGGCATACGTCGTGAAGGAGAACTGTATGCTCCGCGTCATTCGCCTCTGCGCGTGCCAGGTCCACGCGCTCCAGGACAAATCCAAGCCCGCGCGTTTGGATTTCCCTTTCGTTGATCCAAGACTCAAAATTGGAGGCCCCCATGTCTCACGGCGGTAAACTCGTTGCACGCGCCCTCAAGAGGGCCGGTGTCGAATGCATCTTCACGCTCAGCGGCGGGCACATCATGCCGATCTACGATGGCTGCCTGGACGAAGGCATCCGTATCGTCGACGTTCGGCACGAACAAGCCGCCGCGCACGCCGCCGATGCGTGGTCGCGGGTAAACCCCGGCAAGATCGGCGTCGCCGTGGTCACTGCGGGTCCCGGCGTCACGGACGCGGTGACTGGGGTCGCGAATGCATGGCGCGCAAACTCGCCGTGCCTGCTCATCGGCGGACAAGGCCCCTTCGCCAACACCGGTCGCGGCTCGCTTCAAGAGATGGACCACGTCAGCCTGATGAGGCCCATCACGAAATACTCCGCGGCGTGTTACGACACCGAGCGCATCCCCGAGTACATCGAGAAGGCGATACGCCACGCCGTCTCCGGCACACCCGGCCCCTCCTTCTTGGAGTTGCCCATCGACATTCTCATGAACGAAGCCGACGTGGACAAAGCCGTGTATCCTGCATTCCAAACGTCGCCACCGATGCTCACGCCCCGGCGCGACGACGTGCTTGCGGCGCTGCGCTTGCTGCAAAGCGCCGAACGGCCCGTTGTCATGGCAGGCACCAGCGTGAAGTGGTCGTGCGCGCAACCGCAGCTCAACGCGTTCCTCGCGCGCACCAACATCCCCGCGTATGTCAACGGCATGGGGCGCGGCGCAATACCCAGCGACTCGAAGCACTTGTTTAATCGCACGCGCCGCAAAGCCCTTACCGAATGCGACGTGCTTATCCTCGCGGGAGTATTGCTGGATTTCCGCATGAACTTCGGACGCGACATCCCGGAGTCGACGAAGATCATCCAACTTGAAATGGACAACCTGCTCATCGGCCACAACCGCGCCGCCGACATTGCCCTCGTCGGTAACCTCGCGTGTTCCTTCGACGCGATGCTCGCGGTTATGGATGAAGAAAAGATCGCGCTCGACTTCGCGCCGCACAGCGCCGCGCTCCGCACCGCGGAAGACGCGATGGCGAAGGAGACCGTGCCCTCCGACGCCATCCCCATAGAGACGCCCCGCTTCTGCCACGAAATCGCGCAGTTTGTCGCCACGCACGACGACATGATCATTATCGGCGACGGGGGCGACGTCGTCGCCTCTGCCGCGAAGGTCGTGCCCATTCCCAAGAACGGCGGTTGGATGGACCCTGGCCCACTCGGCACGCTTGGCGTCGGCATGCCGTTCGCCCTCGCCGCGCAGATCGCGCATCCCAACAAGAAAGTCCTCGTCATCTACGGCGACGGTTCCTTCGGACTCCACGGCTTCGAGTTCGACACCGCCGTCCGCTTCAACCTGCCCATCGTCGCCATCGTCGGCAACGACGCCACCTGGGGCCAGATGCTGCGTCCGCAACTCGCCTTCTACAAACGCCTCACCGCCGTCCAACTCAACCACACGCGCTACGACAAGGTCGTGGAGGCGATGGGCGGCTACGGCGAGCTGGTCGAAAACCCCAACGACATCCAGCCCGCTCTACAACGCGCCTACGCCAGCGGCAAACCCGCGTGCATCAACGTGATCCTCAAACAGGAACACGATTTCAAGGGCGGGGCGTATATTTGACACGCAGTGCTCTCGTAGCCCAGTGTAGAATTCTAGATGACGATCGCGCATTGCGACGAATACGAGGAAGCAGCCGTGAAAACATATATGGTCACCGCTGAGCTCATCCCCGAGGAATCTGGGGGGTACACTGTCTATTGCCCTGAATTGGACATTCACACCCAGGGCGAGACCGAAGAAGAGTGCCTCGCTAACCTTCAAGAAGCCACCGAGCTTCACATCGAGACAGTTGGGGAAGAAGCACTTCGTGCTGTCACCCGGCGCCAACTGGAAGTTCACGTCGGCGCCTAAGCCTCCTCAAGTGACGGGCGAGTAATTGATTCGCGCCCTCTAACAGGCCGAATTTGTCCGCGTGCGGCAACATGGAAGCCAAGTTCAAGTTCGTCGTATCAATCCCGACGGCAAAGTGACGACGTTCCCCATTCCAGTTCATGCGGGGCGGACCTTAAAGGTCGGGACTCGTTCAAGGAATCTTGCGCCTGGCCGGGATTAGCGCCGAAAACTGCGCGAGTTTCTATCGAATTAATGGGGATGTTGAGTAATAGAAGCTTGCCCCTTGTTGCCAGAATGTAACGCAAGAACGACGTAGCACTGCTACGTCGGGCACTTCCCTTTCCGTCATATTGAGACTGGAATCTTGGCGACCGCGCATCGCAATCGCAGGCCAACGGAACCCAGAGGCACCGCAACAGTGCCATCTCATCAAAGAATTCTATTGACACTGCGCATACCAATATGGGCCTACTATCCATGCGGTCACCGTAAAGTAACAATGTCGGCAACTGGGAAACCAAAACATGGAGGTCATGAGATGGAGAAAAGGAAGCCCGCAGCAATTGGGCAAGCTGAGGAACAGATCGCGAGGTTACGCGCGAAAATGGACGGATTACCCGGATTAAACGTCTCACCAAAAGACGAAGGGGGGGGCCAGACTGAAGTTGAGGGGGATGATAGAGTCGAAACAGTTGCAACAGATGAGATCCCGGATGAAGTAAGAGAAGTTCACCCCTACGCCAAACTGCCCAGCGACTTGAACGCGACTGCCTGGCGGTACATGGACTACTGGAAGTTCGAGATGCTCATCAGAAGTCAAGAACTGTATTTGAGCAGAGCCTGCGAACAGTCTGATGAGTTTGAGGGAACCTATCCGAAGGAACAAATCGACAACATAGATCGGTTTGCGGAGCGTCATGGATTTGTAAGCATTGTAGATAAGTGGCACGATAATCGCAAGGACAGTCGAAAGTACGTGTTTATGAGTTGTTGGTCCACAATGCCATTTGAGCAGTACTTAATGTGGAAGAGCTATGCGGCGGACTGCAAATCAAGTGTTGCCGTGAAAAGCAGTGCCGCACGATTAAAAAGAGTCTGTGATCAAAATATCGAGCTCTGGCCAATCGACATCACTCAAGTGAAGTACATTGATTTTAGAAATCCTCCCCCCGAAACCGAGAATCTCTTGACCTTTCCAACGGTGTTTTGGCTTAAGGACGTGTATTTCAGCCTAGAAAGTGAATTGCGGATAGTTCATTGGCCGAATATGATTCCTAGGAAGCAAGAGGACAAGGAGAAGGAATATCCGAGGGGAATAACGTTGAGCATTATCCCGCTAGACCTAATTCAGAGTGTAGTCTTGTCGCCTTACACATTGCCGGCATTCGAGAAACTGGTACGTGGAATGCTTGACTCGGAGGGCTTAAGTAGCATTCCAATAGAGCAGTCTCGGTACAAGCGATTGCCAGGCCTGTAGTTTTGCCCTTTTCGCGTTACTGCCCCTTCAAGGCCAAATAGGAGGTAATCAAACGATGTTGTCCAAAATACGTGCAACTGTGATGCAGTGGCCGCAGGTGACTGAGAAGAAGAAGCTGGGGCTTCCAGCTTTTCACGTCCATGGCGTGTCATTTCTCTTGTGGGCGGAGGAAGGACCCGTGTTTACGTGCCTTTCGCCGGGGCAACGCGATGAGGCAATAGGAGACTTCAGGGGTAGCGCTTTCAAGTTTAAGGGAAAGGAGTACAACGACTGGTGCTTGGTCCCCTGCAAGTCGATCAATGAATTGAAGGCCATTGAGTATTTGATTACGGCCAGTTATCAGTCAGCCCATCTGAAGTGAGCGTCTCGGATTCGAGCGTATCCCCCATCATTTCAACAGGCAATTTTCCAGTACCCAGATGTTGTTTCCTCTCCTATCCGGGCAATCATGCCCGGCCACGTGCCGCAAGGAGAACGAACATGAAACAACGTGTGGACTATGCCTCCACATCACCAGCCGCATTGCAGGCCATGCTCAAACTGGAGTCCTTCGCGCTCAACAGCGGAATTGAGCCAGGCTTGCGTGAACTCATCAAGTTGCGGGCTTCGTTAATCAACGGATGCGCGTATTGTGTAGACATGCATTGGAAAGATGCGCGCGCGGCCGGCGAAACCGAACAGCGCTT
>JBHEKO010000357.1:0-4740 GCA_041859475.1 Candidatus Hydrogenedentales bacterium | reverse complement strand
TCGTATTCCCAACGCCAAACCAGGCACATTGGTGATGAGGCCGTCGGTGTCCGCGATGGCCGTCTGTGGCGAAAGCCCCCCCCTCCCCGCGTCCTCACGGCCAACGGAAGCAACGCGACAGCCGTGGACTTGCCGCGCTAGGACAAGCGCCTCCTCGGAGATGCCGCACCGGGCAAGGAACGGTGCGCGGGCCGAAGCGGCGTCTGCCGGATTCACCACACAGTCGTCATCCGACTTGTCGGAAATCGCGGCGCATCGCACGCCCAACGCCTCGAACTCCTGGAAGCGCATCATGCTACGGTCTTCTCCCGTATTTGGGGATTCATCTCGCCACCACCTAGAGGATGTACTTGCTCAGATCGCGGCTTTCGACGACCTTCTGCAACCGATCCTCCACGATCTGCGCATCAATCACAAAGGACTTCCCGTTGTTCTCAGGGCCTTCGTAGGAGATGTCCTCAAGCAGGAGTTCCATGACCGTGTGAAGACGGCGCGCCCCGATGTTCTCGGATTGCAGATTGACCTCCTGGCAAATACGGGCGATAGCATCGACCGCATCGTCCGCGAATTCGAGCGTCACCCCTTCGGTGGCCATCATCTCCCGATACTGCTTAATCAACGAGTTTTTCGGTTCACGAAGGATTCGAGCGAAATCGCCTGCCTCCAGGCTGTTCAACTCGACACGAATCGGAAAACGCCCCTGCAGTTCCGGAATGAGATCGGAGACCTTGGTCATATGGAAAGCGCCCGCGGCAATAAACAAGATGTGGTCGGTTCGAACTGGACCGTGTTTGGTCACCACGGTGCTGCCTTCGACAATCGGTAGGATGTCTCGCTGCACGCCTTCCCTGGAGACGTCAGGCCCGTGGCCGCGCGTGCCTCGTCCCGCGATCTTGTCGATTTCGTCGAGAAAGACGATTCCCGAATTCTCCGTGCGCTCCACGGCCCTCTTCACCACAAGATCCATATCGATGAGGTTGTCCAATTCCTCGGCTTGAAGGATTGCGCGCGCCTCCCCGACCGTCACCTTTCGCCGGCGCGTGCGCTGAGGCATCATCTTCCCAAACATCTCCTGCAAGTTAACGCCCATTTCTTCAAGACCGCTGTTCGAGAAGACCTGCATCATGGACGTATTGCCGGTTTCGCGCGTCTCGATTTCAATTTCCCGGTCGTCCAACTCCCCTGCCTCCAACTTCCGCTGGAGCACGGTCCTGGTGCGCGCCTCGCTGTCATCGACGGGGGGAATCGGAGCGGGAGCCTCGTCTCCCGCATTGGGGTCGGCAGGCCGGTAAATCCGTTGGGGGCGCGGTTGCGGAGGCAACAAGAGATCCAACAGCCGCGCCTCAGCCGTTTCACGGGCCTTTCCTTCGAGTTCACTCTTCATCTCGGCCTTCACCATCGCGAGGCCGACTTCCATCAATTCGCGGATCATGGATTCACAGTCCCGGCCGACGTAACCCACTTCGGTGAATTTCGACGCCTCCACCTTGACGAAAGGGGCATCGGCAAGCCGGGACAGCCGCCGGGCGATTTCCGTCTTTCCCACCCCGGTCGGCCCAATCATGATGATGTTCTTGGGCGCGACTTCGTCGCGAAACTGCTCCGGGATCTGCTGACGCCGCCAGCGATTGCGTAAAGCAACCGCCACTTTACGCTTGGCTTCGTCCTGTCCGATGATGTACTTGTCCAATTCTTCAACGATCTGTCGAGGGGTCATTGTGCTCATAACGAGACTCCGAGGAAGGTAAAAGGCAGGACGCTTACCCCATCTTCGCGATACGGCGGTTGTGCCGTTCGCCAGCGCTATAGGGGGTATCCAGCCACGTGTCAATCAGTTTAAGGCAGGTGTCGAGAGTAAGGATGCGTCTACCGAGACAGAGGACGTTTGCATTGTTGTGATCGCGACTGAGCCGGGCCATTTCCTGCGTGGCGCACACCGCCGCACGAATACCCTTGAAACGGTTCGCGGCGATGGATACGCCAATCCCCGTCCCGCACAGCAACACGCCCCGGTCGGCCTTCCCCGACAAGATGGCCTCGCATACCCGTACGGCAAAATCCGGATAATCCACCGACTCCGGCCCCGTCGTGCCGCAATCGATGACCTCGATGCCCTTCGACTCAAGGTGCTTTATAAACTCGGGCTTGTAATACGGGGGCGGGTCGTCATACCCCGCATGGTCGCTGCCCACGGCAATACGCATCGGTAATCCTCGTTCATGAGTTGGTGTCATCTGATGCTTCGATCACAAGTACAAGCTGACTATTGTAGGCGTCAAAACAATCCAGGGCAAACTTATACTTCTTATCCGCTCACCCGCCCCACTGCCGTCAATCGCTCGCCCTTGGCCAACCGCCCCTCCAACTTGGCCAGCATCCTTGGGACGTTTTCTTGAAAGGGCTAGGCCTCGTTCTTGAGCGGGTGTGGCATGGTGGCTCTTCTCAAGTCGGGGTTGTTGGTTGGCAGGGACTCAAGATGCCGAACGCCGTCTCGGCATCTTGACTTATACCTATCGTGGATGTCCCTTAATTGCCCCCTATATTCATAGGAGGTTGTGCTCACAACTTTCTGCCCGAGCATACGCACCCTCAACATTCTCGAACAACTCGGCCCACGTGATCATTTGAACTTGGTCGAAAGTCAGAGACTCAGCCTCAAGTGCTTTCGGTTCCCTGACTCGGCCGACATTGACAAAAGTGGGCCATTCAACTATTGGGAAGAGTGAATATCCCTTGTGCCTGGGCACGAGCAACAACGTTGAGGCATCGTCGCCTCCGAGTCTGGAGGATTTGGCTATAAATGGTGGATCGATCTCCACGAGCATACAATCGTCTCGGCTAGCGTACTGTATTCGTCGAAGAAACCAGCACGTTCTTGGTTTGGAAAGTGGTCGATATTCACCGGCCGAAGTCAGATAGAAAACAAGCACGCGCTCAATTTTCATAGTAGCGAAATTCCGATGATCTCAATATCCGCGCCGAGTCTTGGTAGAGCATCGAAAAGCAACTCCGGCACGGTAAGAGCACCTTGCGGAGTCATGGGTCCTGGCAATGCTGCTCGCATTATAAACCCTTCGAGGGTCTTCAGGCGAGCCATTACAACATGCATTACAACATGCGTCGCTTCATTACCTTCAAACAACCCAAACGCGGCGCGAACGTGGCCTGGACCGTCTTCGATGTGCGGGCAGGGCTCGATGTCCTCTACGACGGCTGGCCCTTCGAGACCCATTTCAGGCAAGGAAATATGGATGGTCTCGCCTTCGTCCGCATCGAGCGAATGGAGCCATAATAGTGATGCACTCTTAGGTGATAAGGCCCCTTATACCTGAGAGTTCGAGTGAGGTGACATCGAAAATCCCGATCCCGCAAAGATGTGTAGCAGATACATAGAAGCCGATACGCTCACAAACGAAGCATCGATCAGGCCCATAACCCCGCCCAAAAGTCACAATAATCTCTGATTCGGCGCGCAATATTTCCAAATTACCGATCTCTTCCCGCAGACCTCCCGTCCAACCTTCAACAATGGTGACTGGCAAACCTCGCATTCGAGTTGCTCTCGCGTACGCATCAGCATTGCAGTCCCGAATTGTGCCCTTATAGGCCACGAGTCTTGCTCCCAAGACCGCTCCCGAATCCCGCTCAATTGTCAATTCAACAAGTGAAGTCTTGCCGTTGCCGATATGCCATAGAAGGGGTTCTGGCAAATACTCCTGATCTGCCCAGAAATCAAACAGAACAAGGTTGCTGGCAACCTCCAAATGACTATTCTGTGCTTGTATAGTGTCGACTACTTGAAGCATCACAACATTAAGGCATGATAGACAATGGGAAGCATGCCATCTCCAGGTGCTGCGGCAAATATGAATTCCCAACCACCGACAGTAATCTTCACACCATATTGTATCCCTTGTCTCGCGGCCATCTCAAGAGCCGCCCGCATGCTAGTCAACTGCGCTTGACTAGCAATGCTTGCTAACTGACGGCTTTGAGTCCGCACAAATGCTCCCATAAAGCGCTCGACAAGATGCTTTGCCCCGAACCTATTAACCCAGAACTCACCCGCCTCGGTAGCTAGCCTGAATGATTGAGGAATGACGGTTCCCTGGAATTCAGGTGCCGTCGCCGCTATCGAATCCCATACAGTGCCCGTTGCAGTGGCTCCCCCAGCAACAGTGCCTGTTGCCGCAAGCGGCATTGCCGCGATCGCAGCGATGGCAGCTGCGGCCCCCACGTAGGTTCCAGTGGTCATGTACGGCTGAGAGTCTCTGTAGTCCCAAGCTTGAACAAGTGGGTTTTTATAGAACCTATCCCACGGATTTAGAGACGTGACGGAAGTCAGCGTATCCATGAGACTACTGCCAAGTCCCATAAGTGCCGCGCCCCAAGGGTAGCCTTCCTGGTCAGGCTCCTTTTCCGAGCACATGCCGAATGGGTCGAGCAGGCTCCAGGGGTTGTTGGCGGCGTAGGTGTAGCCGTTGCCGAGGTTGGTTGGGTCGCCCCAGATGCCGAGGGTGTCGCGGGTGGTGTAGCGGCCGGTGGTGGGTTCGAGGTAGCGGGTCTTGCACCAGTACAGGCCGGATTCCGCGTCGTAGCGTTGGCCGGTGAACAGGCAGGGATTGGCTACGATGGAGCCGCCGCGTGTCGACCCGTCGGGCGCGTAGAACTCGGGTTGTCCGTAGTCGCCGTAGTCGTAGCGTTCGATGACTTCGCCGTCTTCGTCGGTGAGCGCGACGG
>JBHEKO010000185.1:0-10783 GCA_041859475.1 Candidatus Hydrogenedentales bacterium | reverse complement strand
CGGCGGCACGAACAACACGCACGAACGGGCCGATTGGCTGTTGGCGGAAGTGGGCCGGCTCATGTCCGAGTCCAAGAGCTTGGTGGAGCAAGGGCGCGAAATCGAAGCGACCGGCGTCGCCTCGCTTGCCGAATGGCGCGCGCGTTCGCTTGAGTTCGCCGCCAAGGCGGCCCCGTTGAGCGCGCCCGCGCCAGAGACAAAGCAGTAGGACCGCTCGGAGAGCCGACATTCCCGTCCGCCGATTGAGTAGAATATCCGGGTTGTCGTCTTGACGATATTTACTCACCAGGGGGTGTTTGTATGAAGAAGATTGGCGTATTGACAAGCGGAGGCGACTCGCCCGGAATGAACGCGGCAATCCGCGCGGTAGTTCGCGCGGGGTCGTACCACGGGCTCGAAATCTGGGGGATATACCGCGGCTATCAGGGTCTCATCGACGACGAAGTCCGTGTGTTGGGACCGCGCGACGTGAGCGGCATCATCAATCGTGGCGGCACGATTATTCACACCGCGCGGTGCAAGCCGTTCTTCGAACCCGAAGGCCGCGCAAAGGCCGCGCAGACCTTGCGCAAGCACGGCATCGAGGGACTGGTTGTCGTGGGTGGAGACGGGTCGTATCGCGGAGCCTTGGCGCTGCATTCCGAACATGGCATCCGCTGCATCGGGATGCCCGGCACAATCGATAACGATATCGGCGGCACCGACTACACGATCGGATACGACACCGCGCTGAACACCGCCATGGAAGCCATCGACCGGCTGCGCGATACCGCCATGTCGCACGACCGGATCTTCTTCGTCGAAGTCATGGGGCGCAGGAGCGGATATCTTGCCATGATGAGCGGAATCGCCGGGGGCGCGGAGGAAATCCTCATACCCGAAAGCACGACGGACATCGACCTGATCGTGCAGCACTTGCGCACGGGGCGAGCCGCTGGCAAGCGATCCGCAATCATCGTCGTCGCGGAAGGCGATGAAGCGGGCAGCGCGTTCGAGACGGCAAAGCAAATTGCGGAGAAGTCGGAGTTCAAGGACTCCCGAGTGACCGTTATCGGCCACTTGCAGCGCGGAGGCACGCCCTCCGCGTTCGACAGGTTGCTTGCCAGCCGCATGGGAGTCCGCGCCGTCGAGGCATTGCTCGAAGACGAGACGGGCAAAATGGTCGCGATAAACGCGAACAACATCCTGCTGCGCCCGTTGTCCGAAACATGGGAATGCCGAACACAGTTTGGTCCCGGGTTCGACCGCATCGCGCGGATACTTGCGAGCTGAGGAAAGAAGCGTCCGGAATCGAAAGGTAGTACTCCGCCGAGGAAGTGGACGGCGGCTCTGGAGTTTGGATTAGCGAGACGGCGTCTCGTGCCCGCTTTTTGCGGATTCTGCACGCTTACGCTTGATTTCTTCACGAAACTCCTTTGCGGCCCGATGAAAGTATTCCAGTTCCTCTTGGCGTGAAAGACCCTGAGTTTCGCGATAGATGCGCTCTTGTGCGGATCTCTTCATCTCGACACAATCAAAGTCCTTCTTCATTTCTTATTACCTCCCTGGGACTCAGGATGGTCATTATTGGGTATCCTAGCAACAAATTCACAGCGTTGAACGCCCGTATCTTCTCCCATTTTACCAAATGACGAAAATTCCAGGAGACTATTGCATCCGCACGCGCGATTGTGGCTGACGCTACGTGGGCCGCATCGTCCGCCCAGCGCGGACCTACCACATTGGCGGCTAGGTAAGCGTCACGCAATTCTGCCATCTCTGACGTGAATCCTATCTCCTCAATCGCACTTTCCGTGAGGCCAGCAACAAAGTCACGTACACGCTCAGGCGCATCGCGGAGCTCTCCAGAGGTGATATCCGAAAGCAATACGATATGGCCGCCAATCTCGACTTCCTCAAAGAACCGCGATGACACCTCGGAAAAGGAATCGTCAAAGACTCCTCCGAATACCGAAGTGTCAACGTAGATCCTGTCTTGCTTTTGCATACCGTAGTCTCGGATAGTGTCGCGCGAATGCAGTCCATTTCGGTCTTGGGCTATTTGAGCGTTCGAACTCCAGTCTACATCGGGCGGTGGGACTCTGCAAAAGGAGCATTGGCCGTTTGCGCGTGGACTGGATGCTAGAGATGTGTATGCTCGTTCTATGCCCGGACATCAGAGACCAATACGACGCGTGGGGCCACGCGGGGCTTTTCGATTAGACACGGCCAGTAACCGAACACCGGGCTGACGCGAGGGCGTCCGGCGGAGAAACCTGTGACGCCTTGGGCGCCGCTGGTCACGAGCGGTGCAAGTTCTTTGGAGAAACGCTCGACGGCTTCGCGGCGCGGGTCGGTGACACTGATACGCAGCACCGTTTCCAGCAAATCCGGTTCGGGGAACAACCCCGGACCGCACGCGCCCGTCCCGAGGCATTCGATGTTGGTGCGTTCAAGTTCGTAGCCCGCGCGGCGAACGCAGTCGATCACAATTTCGCCGCAGCGCCGGGCCTTCTTCACGGCGTTGCGCCCAAACACCGTCAGCATGCCTTGCGCCCAATAGCCGTCGCGATAGGTTGCGCTCACCTTGTAGAACGGCGTGGGCGCGCTGCCTTTCGCACCTTGGACGCGGACGCGGTCGTTGCCTTCGTCATGCAGGGTCAGGCCCATGAACGATACGCGGGCGTCGGGGCTGAGGTAGTCGGCGGGGTCGCCGATCTCGTAGAAGAGCTGTTCCTTAACCGTTTCTTCCGTGACCCAGCCGCCGCTGCCCGCGGGTTTCGTCACCACGCAGGAGCCATCCGGCGCCATCTCGACGAAGGGGAAACCTATCGTCTCTGGATTGGGCACATCGAGCCAGTTGGTCGAAATGCCACCGGTCACTTGCGCGCCGCATTCAATGATGTGCCCAGCGACTAACGCGCCCGCGATTTGGTCGTAGTCCTCCCAAGCCCACCCATAGTGAAACGCGCACGGGCCCACGACGAGACTCGGGTCGGCTACCCGGCCCGTCACGACGATGTCCGCTCCCGCCGCCAGCGCATCGGCCACGGGGCGTGCGCCCAGATAGGCGTTTGCCGTCACGAGGCGATCCTGTACCGTCGCGATAGGCTCGCCGTTTTCCAGATTCCTGAGCAGGTCTTCGTGGCCGTCCGCGGCCTTAACGAGCGTAAGGACATCGTCGCCCGCGACGACTCCCACCTTCAGATGGCCGCATCCGGCTTCGCGCAACGCAGCGAGGCAGGCCCTTGCGCACCCCTCGGGGTTCAGGCCTCCCGCGTTCGTGACGACTTTGCATTTCGATCCGTTACGCCATGCGGGCGCGAGCGATTTGACGACTTCGACGAAATCGCGCGCGTATCCCAGCGATGGGTCCTTCTGCTGCTGCACCGCCATGATCGACAAGGAGACTTCGGCAAGATAGTCGAGCGTGAGGGAGTCGAGGTCCGGTTGTTGCACCAGCAACGCCGCCGGCGCGTCCATGCTGTCTCCCCAAAACCCCTGGGCGTTGCCGATCTTGAGGATGTCTTTTGCCATTGCGCTCTCCTGGAGATTAGGCATACGCGAATTACACGGTCCAAGCCCATTTTCATGGTGCAGCCTTCTCCGATCACTATGTCCGTTGACATTGGGAATAGTCAACGGCGCGCTCCCAGCAGAGTGTGCGTCAGAAAATTGAGAACATGGAAAACAAAACGAACCGCTCCAAACGGAATGCCCACACTCTGCAAGCGCCCAATCGGTGTAAGTGAAGGGGATATGGGGATAATGGAGATGAGGAGATGAAATCCAATTCAATGAATCTCCCAAATCTCCATTATCCCCATATCCCCTTCACTTACACCGATTGACAGACGTACAGTACCGTTCTCTCGAATGACGCCCGTATCCTTCCACCCGGAGGCTGAAAATGAAAGACTTTGACTGCGTCGAGATGAAACGCACTGCTGCATTGCGCATCTATGAAGAGACAAAGAGTTTATCTCTTGCTGAGCGCCAGACCTATTGGCGGGTCAAAAACGACGATCTGACGCGGAAGCTGGCGCTGCGCAAACAGGCGCTGGAGAAATAGCGGCCTGGGCAGGAGATCCAAAACGCCTACAAGGCATTGGGTGTTCGGTAGCAAAGCAAGCCACCTCCACAGTGGATTGAGCCGGAGAGCGCGATGAAGATCGAAATCGAGCGAGAAGAAGATGGCCGCTGGATAGCCGAGGTCTTGGATCTCCCAGGGGTTATGGCCTATGGCCAGACCCGCGATGAAGCCATCGCCAAGTCCAAAATGCTCGCGCTCCGTGTCATCGCGGATCGCATCGCGTGTTGACCCGTTCTGGATCGTCGGATTTTGTTTTTGCATTTCACGACGGTGACGAGATTGGCCCACGAATGCTCGCCCGGATTTCCAAGCTTACGGGCTTGAAGCCTGAAGACCTGTAAGCTAAGAAGTTCCTCGCCTCTTGTTTCTCAATCCGTGAAGCTTCCCCAATCTATTGACTCCGCAACGTGTCTTGCCTTGCGTTACGTCTGCAACACCCCCGTGTGATACCGCGCCGGAGGCGGCGTGCGTTTTGCCAAGCTCAGCGCGGTGATCAGGACTTGGCGCGTGGTATGGGGGGCGATGATCGCGTCGATCCAGCCACGGGCCGCGCCGTAGCGAATGTCGGTTTTGTGTTCGTAGTCCTTCTTGACGATCTCGCGCAGTTTGTTCATGTCTTCGGTGTCGAATTCTTTGCCGTCGCGCTCGGCGCTCTTCTTCATGATGTCGAAGAGGGTGCCCGAAGCTTGATCGGCGCCCATGACGGCGTAGCGCGCGCAGGGCCACGCGAAGAGGAAGCGCGGGTCGTAGGCTTTGCCGCACATCGCATAGTTACCCGCTCCAAACGAACCGCCAACCACGACGGTGATCTTGGGCACGACGGAATTGCTCATGGCATTCACGAGCTTCGCGCCGCTGCGGATGATTCCCGACTGCTCCGCGTCGCGTCCCACCATGAATCCGAACACGTCCTGGATGAACACGAGCGGCAGGCCGGTCTGGTTGCAGTCCATGACGAAACGCGCGGCTTTGTCGGCGCTGTGGGCGTAGAGCACGCCGCCGATTTGCAGGCCCTCCTTGGGCGACTGCACACGCTGGCGTTGGTTCGCGACGATGCCGACGCTCATGCCGCCGATTTTCGCGTAGGTCGTGATAAGCGTTTGTCCGTAGTCAGCCTTGAATTCCTGCATGGAATCGGCGTCGACGACGGTTTCCAGCAATGCGTGGGTGTCGTACTCTTTACGGCCGTCGGCACTGACCAGCGAATAGACCGACTCCGGGTCTTTGGCGGGGGCTGTTGATGTGTCGCCGTCCAGCGACGCCGCCCATTTCTCCGCGGGCAGAATTTCGACCAACGCGCGAATACGCTCCAAGCACGCCTCGTCCGTGGGTTCGCGAAAGTCGATGGTGCCGCTGATGGCCCCGTGCATCTTTGCGCCGCCGAGTTCTTCGGGGTCGATAACTTGCCCGATGGCAGCCTTTACCAAGGACGGTCCCGCGAGATACAACCCGCTGCCTTCCGTCATGAGGAGCTTGTCGCAGAGTACCGGCAAGTACGCGCCGCCCGCGATGCAATTGCCCATGATGGCGGCAATTTGCGGCACGCCCGCGGCGGACATCACGGCGTTGTTGCGGAAGATGCGTCCGAAGTCGTCTTCGTCGGGAAAGATCTCGTCCTGCATAGGCAGATAGACGCCCGCAGAATCCACGAGGTAGATCGTGGGCAGTGCGCTCTCGTAGGCGATGCGCTGCGCGCGTATGAGCTTCTTGCAACTTTGCGGAAAGAACGCGCCCGCCTTCACGGTGGCGTCGTTCGCGACCAGCATGCATGGCCGCCCGTGAACGATCCCTACGCCCGTCACGACGCCGGCCGCGGGCACCTCGCCCACGAGGGGATACATGTCGTAAGCGGCCCACAGGTTCAGCTCGAAGAAATGATCGGGATTGTCGAGCAATCCTGCAATGCGTTCGCGCGCTGTCAGACGGCCCAAGCGTTTTTGCCGCTCGCGCCCCGCTTGGCCGCCGCCTTCTCGCAGCACAGCCTCTTGCGCAAGGACTTCGTCTGCAAGACGTCGCAAGGGAGATCCCGTGTCCGGCGGGGTTGAACTCATCATCGACGCGCCACCTTCATGCTAAGACCTCACATGCGTTTCGACTTGTTCACGCACTGCAATCTCGACGAACAGACAGGAGCATCTTGCCAGGCCTTCGCCCGCGGTTCGTCAACCGCGATAACCTGTGAGCCGATCCGAAACGCCGTAGATCTCGGCGTCATTGTTCTTGAACAAGGTATCCAGCGCGTGGTCCAGCGTCTCGAAGGCCATCGAGCAATACAGCTTTCCAACCGCGAGATCGTTCGCAACTGCATCGTGTTTGCCGTCGCTCTGCGCGAGTTCGCCGTCGAGCTTCCCGATTACCGCGCTCGCGGTGTAGAGCGCAATGACGGCCGTCGTCAGACGATCCAGCACCATCTGTTGTTCGACAATGCCCTCGCGATACCTGATGACGGCGCGCTGAACCGACAGGCCGAAGCGCCGGACGGATTCGCCGAGTTTTCGGGCCTCGGCTTGGAGTTGGTGCGAACGGACGGGAATCGCCGGCGTTTTCATGATGCGTTCGAGCGTGGTCTTTCCGATGCCAAATGCCTTGCCCAGCGCGCGCAACGGCGACGCGACGGAATCGGCGACGTCTTTGAGCTGCATGCCCACGTCGCGCATGCCGACGATAGCGATGAACGCGCGCAGCACCTCGTTCGAACCTTCGCCAATGGTGTTGAGCCGCGCGTCGCGCATCATGCGTTCGTAGGGTTCGTCCGTGAAGAACGACCTCCCGCCGAGCACCTGCATCGTGTCGTAGCAGATCTTCCACTGGCAATCGCTCGCGAATACTTTGACGATGGCAGTCTCGATCATGAAGTCTTCTTCGCCGCGGTCGAGTAGCCCCGCTGTCAGATACGTGACGGCGTCGATCGCGTACACAAGGGCGGACATCTTCGCAAGCTTCTCTTTCACAAGACCGAACGATGCAAGCGGCCGCTGAAACTGGTGCCGCTCCATCGAGTGCTTAATTGCACGCTCTACCATATCCTTGCAGTTGCCCGTGCACCCCGCGCCAAACGTTGTGCGCCCGAAGTCGAGCACGGTAAGCGCCATCTTCAAGCCACCGCCGAGCTTGCCCAGGATGTTCTCCGCGGGCACAACAAGATTCTCGAAGGAAAGCTTGGCGGTCTTCGTGCCGCGCATCCCTACCTTCTCGAGCGCCGCGTCGGTAACCACGAACCCCGGCATGTCGGGCGTCACCAAAAACGCCGTGACCTTGTCCTGGGGGCCATTCTTGGTTTCGACGGTGGTTTGCGCCATGACCGTAAGGATGTCCGCGATGCCGCCATTGGTGATCCATTGTTTCTTGCCGTTGATCACATACGCGTTGCGAGCGGGGTCATATACCGCGCGCGTCTCGACACCCGCCGCGTCGGACCCGGCGTTGGGTTCCGTCAGCGCAAATGCGGCTAATATTTCGCCGCGCGCGAGAGGAGGCAGCCAGCGTTCGCGCTGCTCTTTCGTGCCGAACAGCAACAAGGCCTTGAGTCCGATGCTTTGATGGGCATTCACGAAAAGCGCCGTCGACCCGCAACGCCGCGCGATCTCTTCGACAAAGCGGCAGTACCCGTATTGCGTCAATCCGAGCCCGCCGTATTCCTGCGAGATGGTGCACCCCAACACACCCAGCTTGCCCAGCCCTTCGATCACGTCGTTGGGGATGTCTTCTTTGCGGTCGATGGCCGCCGCGTCCAAGTGCTCACCGGCCCACGCATTAAGGTCGCGGACGAGCACCGCCACGCGCGACTTCTCTTCGGCGCTGACCTGAGGATAAGGGAAGACCCGCTCCGCATCGAATAGTCCGAAGAAAAGAGCCTTCGCAAAACTGGGCAGGCGCTTGCCCGAGAAGAGCAACTCCTCGGCCATCCGCATTTGTTGTTCGTTGAGCGCCGCAATGTCGGTCATGATCGCCTCCAGGAACCGGGTAACGAAACGGCAGAAGAACTACCTACCGGCAGTTAGGAAAAGTGTATCGACAGATCCTTGCCCGGTCTCCCGCTTCTCCGGCCATTCTTGCACTGCCTTCGAAAGCATGTCAACAATCGCCAATGTGGCGTGATGTAGCGGGAAGATCCTTTCGGCTCCTTGGATCCCATAGGTCTCACCAAAGGAAAAGAGGAATCGCCAAGGCGGGTGGACTCGCGTGAGACTCATCTACACTTGGCCAAGCACCTCGCGGACTTTCATGGAGAGGCCTTGCACCGAAAACGGCTTCTGGATGAAGGCGACGCCGTCTTCGAGGATGCCGTGCTGGGCGATGACATTGCCCGTGTACCCGGACATGAAGAGGACTTTGATGCCGGGGCAAATCTTGGACGCCTTCTGGAACAACTGCTGTCCGTTCATTCCAGGCATAACCACATCGGTAACGATGAGCCTTACGGCGCCGCACTTCGCCTCGAGGATATTCAGCGCTTCCCTTCCGCCAGTAGCAACCAGCACGGTGTAGCCTTGGCGTTCAAGCACGGCGCACGCAAGGTCGCGGACCATGTCGTTGTCTTCTACGAGGATGACGGTCTCGGACCCCCGCAAGTCCTCCAGGGGAGGACCACTCTTCTTGGCCGGCACGGACTGCATCGTCGCGGCGGGCAAATACACCTTAAACGTCGTGCCCGTGCCAGGCTCGCTGTAGAACCAAACCATGCCGTCATGTTGCTTCACGATCCCGTACACGGTGGCCAGCCCCATACCCGTTCCAAGATCGCATTTGGTCGAAAAGAAGGGTTCGAAGATATGGCGCTGCGTTTCTTCGTTCATCCCGCATCCAGAGTCGGTGACGATCAGAGCGCCATATTTTCCCGCGGAGGCAACAGGGCGCCTATCCCGATAGGATTCGTCTAGTTCGACCGCGGCAATCTCGATGGTGAGCGTGCCGCCGTTTGGCATGGCGTCTTGGGCGTTTACGGCTAGATTCATGAGAATCTGTTCCACCTGCCCCGTATCCGCCATAATGATGCACGGCGACGGGCACGGCGCAATCCGAACGGTGATGCTCTCCCTCAGCGTGCGCCGCAGCAGCTTTTCCATGCCCGCCACAATGGTATTCAAGTCAACGGGCCTGATCCGAAGCGTCTGCTTCCTTCCGAACGCAAGCAGTTGGCGCGTCAATTCCTGGGCGCGTTCGGCGGCCCGCTTAATCTCGAGGAGCTGTTCGCATTGCGTTTCGATGGGCTGCGCCTCGGAAAGCAAAATCTCCGCATAGCCCAAGATCGGGGTGAGCAGATTGTTGAAATCGTGCGCCACGCCCGCGGCGAGGCGGCCCACCGATTCCACCTTCTGGGCCTGGCTCAATTGCTCCGCCATCGTGCGTTGGTCGGTGATGTCGAACAAAATGCCGTTCAGGATCACGCCGTCGTCCGCGCGCGTGGGACTTGCCATACCCTTGATCCATTTGGTTTCTTCGCCCGGCTTGGTAAATCGCCCGTCGAAATCCCAGGTGCGAAATGCGGCGGCCGCCTCGCGAAGGGAACGCTCGATCCGCGAGCGGTCCTCGGGATCGAGATACTCCGTGAAACCGGCAAGAAATCGCGACGGATCGTCGGAAAGTCCCAAGACCTCCACGCTCCGTTCGCTCACGTAGGAGATGTGGATTGGTTCTCCCGATCGGACCGTAACCTGAAACACGACCCCGGGAATGTTCGCGGCAATACCGCGCACTTGCTCGTTCCGTTGGCGCAACGTCTCGTCCGTCTGTCGTTGATCGGCGCGCACGCGCGCCTCGCGAATTTCGCGGCGAACGACCTCAGGCAGCCGCATCAACCTGTCTTTCATGAGATAGTCGTGCGATCCGGCCTTCATCATTTCCACGGCGGTTTCCTCGCCGATACTCCCGGAGATGACGATGAATGGAACGTCGAGCGCGCTGCTCTTCAGTATTTCGAGGGCCTCGTGCACGGTGATATGAGGCAAATGAAAATCCGAAATGACCACGTTCCAATGTCTGGATTGGAGTGCAGCCGTCATCTCGGCCGCGGACTGAACACGCTCCCACTTGACGTCGAACCCGCCCAGGCGCAACTGCCGCATAATCAAGAGTGCATCGTCTTCGACGTCTTCGACAATCAACACATGCAGAAGCTCGTTCATGTCACCTCGTGTGGGAAAGTGGTTCGTTGATAAGCAGCCAATACAAACCCAATTGACTCACTGCCTTCGCGAAATCGTCGAAGTCGACCGGCTTTCGCACGTAACTGTTCGCTCCAAGATTGTAACTCTCAACGATGTCCGCTTCCTCGCTCGAAGAAGTGAGCACAACCACGGGCAGCAACCGCGTGCGGGTATCGCCTCGAATGTGCCGGAGGACATCAAGTCCATCGAGCTTGGGCAGCTTCAAATCCAAGATGATGACGCACGGCAGCGGCTTGTCCGGATCGTTGGAAAGAAGATAATCGACCGCATCTTGGCCATTTCGAAGAACCTCGATGCGGTTGGCAATGTTACTGCGGCGAAGCGCCCGGATCGTGAGGGCCTCGTCGTCCGGATTGTCCTCTACAAGCATGATAACGCGCTCGTCGCTCATTGTATTGCCCCTTGGACGTTGCGAGAATCGGGTGACAACGTAAAAAAGAACGTGGCTCCCCCGTTCGGTGAACTCTCTGCCCATACGCGCCCACCGTGCCGGTGAACGATGCGTTGCACGGTAGCCAATCCGATGCCGGTGCCGGGAAAATCG
>JBHEKO010000122.1:0-2793 GCA_041859475.1 Candidatus Hydrogenedentales bacterium | reverse complement strand
GATCATGTCGAGATCGAGCCTGCGGAACAGGGCGATATCCAAGGCGAGACAGGTGTAGGTCTGGCCGGGAATGCCTATCATGACGCCGCTGCCGACTTCGTAGCCCAGTTCCCGCAACTGGCCCAGGATTTCGATGCGATTCGGAGACGCCTGACCGACGGCGGCTGGGTGAATCAACTTGTACAACTCCGGATCGGACGTCTCAAACCGCAGGAGATAGCGATTTGCTCCGGCTTCTTTCCATGCAACAAGGTCTTCGTAGGGACGTTCTCCCATGCTTAGCGTCACCGCCAGCGGCGTCTCGTCTTTGATGCGACGCACGATCCCCGCGAGCCAGTCCCGCTCGATGCCGTAGTCCTCGCCCGCTTGAAGTACGACCGTGCCGTAGCGGTACTGCGCGGCCTGCCGGGCGCATTCGAGGATTTCGTCTTCGGTCATTCGATACCGCTCGATCTCGCGATTCCCGGCGCGCAACCCGCAGTATCCGCATTGACGCGAGCAGCAATTCGAGATTTCGATCAATCCCCGAAGATGGACCTCGTCGCCCACGGCTTCCCTGCGAACCTCGTCGGCCATCCGATACAGCTCTTCCAGACGGTCGGGGTCCTCTTCTTCCAGCCACGAGAGAATGTCGCTATCGTCAATCGAGTTCATCGCTTACTACTGCTTTCCAAGGTTTGCTTCTGCGGGGCAGACGATACGTCTGCAACCTCTCGGGGACACGGACGGCACTGACGGACACGGACCAAGCCTGGTATGAGCCGCAGCATTCGGCTGTCCACGCCCTCGTTCTTCTGCCTCTACTTTACCCTTTTGGGGGCTCTCCGGTATACACGCATGCCCCATCCGCCAGCGGCCCCGCCGGTTCGGGCGCGCCGGCATGCGGGCCGTTTTGCCGCGCGGCCAGCGCTTCGTGGTAGGCATGAAGCGCGGCCGGGAACGGACCCAGCGCGCGCTCGAAAATACCCAGGCTATAGGCGATCGTGAGGCCGTAGTTCGTGATCGGCACGCCCGCCTGCCTGCACCGCAGGATGCGGCTCAGCATCTCGCGCCGGTTCAGCGTGCAGGCGCCGCAATGGATAACAAGCTTGTACGACGGCAAGTCCTCGGGGAAATCGTGGCCTTGCGCCGTGTCGAAATTCAGTTTGCCGCCCACGTACTGCGTGAGCCACCGGGGGATCTTCACGCGCCCGATGTCTTCGCCGATGGGATGGTGGCTGCATGCCTCCGACACGAGCACGCGGTCGCCCGCGCGCAACGCATCAATGGCGACGGTCCCCTGCACTTGCGCAATCAGGTCGCCGTGGAACCGCGCGAACAAGATGGAAAAACTCGTGATCGGGATCTCCGGCGGCGTGTCGGCGGCGACTTTCAGGAATGCTTGCGAATCCGTCACGACGAGCTTCGGCGGACTTTTCAGCCGGTCCAACGCTGCGCGCAGTTCGCGTTCTTTCACCACCATGCAAAACGCATCCGAATCCAACAGATCGCGGATCGATTGCACCTGCGGCATGATGAGCCGCCCCTTCGGCGCTTCCTTGTCGATCGGCACGACCAGCACCGCCATCTCGCCGGGGCCGACAAGGTCTCCGAGGATGGTGGGGTTGTTTACAAATTCTTCGGGCGCGGCTTCGAGGAGGGCTTCGCGGAAATCGAGAATGCCGCGACCGGTCGCGGCGACCGTCTTCACAGTGCGAATGTCCTTCGCGTGGAGCGCCTCGACGAGCGACGGTTCCGGCGCGGCCAGGTCAATCTTGTTGAATACGACGACCACGGGGATTTTGCGCGACGCGAGTTCGTCGAGGATTTCCGATTCGAATTCGCCCCAGTCCGCCGCCTCCGTCACAAGCACGCCGAGATCGGTGCGGTCAAAGACTTGCTGCGTTTTCTTCACGCGCAGTTCGCCGAGCGCGCCCACGTCGTCGATGCCTGCCGTGTCGATGAACAGGACGGGGCCGAGCGGTAGCAGCTCCATGGGCTTCTCGACGGGGTCCGTCGTGGTGCCCGCAAATTCGGACACGATGGATACTTGTTGTCGCGTAATGGCGTTCAACAGACTCGACTTGCCGACGTTGCGGCGGCCAAATAGGCCGATATGCAGGCGAAATGATTTCGGGGCAGTAAACATAAGGGTATTCTACACAATTGCGGGGGGCAACGTCTGCATTGCGAAGAGAGTGGACGATATGGACGTGATGGACAAAATGGACACGATCGCCCCTGCCTTTCTGTCCACTCCGTCTGTACAGTCCATTCCGTCTGCGTCTTCAGTGCAAACCCGGAAGACCCTCACCCTCGCAACGCCACCATCCGCGTCATGCCTCGTACGGTGTCGTGGGCAGTCACGTGCAATCCATGCGCCTCAAGAGCCTGCTTCACCCATTCCGCGGACACACGGACTTTCCGATAGTAGCTCTTGCTCAAGGCCCACCCTTCGCCTTCGCGCGTGTACACGATATCGAAGACCTTCACGTGTTCCGTTTCGTATTCGAGCAGGCAGGTGAATAGCGTCTTCGCGTCGCTGCGCACGGGAATGATGCGGTCGAGGTCGCGCGGTTCCACGGCGTTGTCGCGAAAGCTCACGACAAACGCGCCGCCGGGTGTCAGCGTCGTTGCGACGGAATCGAACAACTGCTCGAGGGCTGCTTTGTTTTCAAGGTGCAGGATGGTGTCGGTCATGCAGACGACCAGGTCCGGCGACACGGGACAACTCCGCATGAATTCCAGCAACTCCGCGGGCACGCAGGTAATCGGCAAATCGCCCGCGCGGTGTCGCAACTCGTCCAAGAGCGT
>JBHEKO010000764.1:0-20041 GCA_041859475.1 Candidatus Hydrogenedentales bacterium | reverse complement strand
ACTTCTTCATCTCGTCGAGGTCGCCGCCAACAACCGCCTCGTCCTCGATCGCCAACGCCCCGTAATAACTGATCCCAAGGAGAAACACAGACCGCCCATCAAGCGTGAAGCGATCCGATTCAACACTCAGAACTGGCCCCTGCGCCAAGGCGAGGACGGTCAGGACCAAGCAATTCACGGACATTGGTTGCCTCCTCTTCTTGACGATTCCTAGAAGTCATACATGGTCGCGCGCAAGGATTACGGGCGAAATCCCTTTAAGTCCAGTTCGGGAATCATGCGGTAGTGCTTGGTATTGCCTGTGCAGAGCGGTTGTTGATGTTCGACAGCGGTTGCCGCAATCAACGAGTCGACAGGTCCTAAGCTTACCCTGAGCGAATACTCTTCTACATAGTGGCAACCGCGCAGACCGATTTCCGCGGAAAGGGGTATCGTATCGAAATTGCGGAGGAATTGGCGAAGCAGAGCCAATTCCTTCTTGTCGCGGGCTCCCTGCATCAGTTCCATGCACGAAACGACCGATAGCGCGCGATCGGCATCTTGCTCGACGATCTTCGCAGCTTTGAGATTTCCGCGCAACGTCCATATTAGTACGTCCGTATCAAAGATCATCGAAACGGCCCTTCCTTCGTTGCCGGACGTATTCCACCGGATCGCTCATGTCTTTGCGGTCTTTCCACATTCCAAAAGCAGGGCAGGATGCCAGGCACAATTCCGTCTTTGCTTCGTGCTTCGGGACGATATAGGCAATTTCTCGTCCACGCTTGGAAAGCGTAACGGTTTCATTGCGTTCGATAGCCTCAAGGATCTTACCGGGGTTTCTGCGCAAATCCATCAGGGTAGCTTTCATGGCAAGTAATCTCCATCGTAGTGCACACTCAGAGTATGCACTTCGCGGTCATGAAATAGCAAGATGTCCGCGCAAATTCCCTATTGGGTTCGGAACGAAATGCGGCGCAGAGGATCGTGGAAGGCGCTATTTGTCGACTCCGATTGAAGAGTCGATTCCGGGATTTCTACGCCTTCAGCGTTAGCCGCGCGAGCAACTCGACGTGTTCCGTGTGCGGGAACAGATCGAAGGCGCGCATGTCCTTGATCTCGTATTTGGTGAGTAACGCGGGCAGTTCTTCCGCGAGGACCGTGGGTTTGCAGGAGACGTAGATGATCTCCTTGGGTTCCAGCAGGAGCAGCTTTTTCAGCGCTTTGGGGTGCAGGCCCGCGCGGGGCGGGTCGAGCACGACTACGTTGTTGGTCTGTAACTGGCCCTGTCTCGACAGGGTTTCGCGGAGGTAGTCTTCGACTTTCTGCGTGAGGAAGATCACGTCGTCGATGCTGTTGGTTTCGCGGTTGAAGACGCCGTCCACGGACGCCGATTCGACACTTTCGACGGATACCACGCGGTCGACGCAGTCGGCGCAGCTAAACGCAATGCCGCCCGAACCGCCGTAGAGGTCGTAGAGCACGCTGGGGCGCGTTTCGCGCACCCATGCGCGGATCTGGCCGTAGAGCAATTCGGTGGCGAGGCTGTTGGTTTGGAAGAAGCTGAACGGCGACAGACGGAATTTCAGTTTGCGTTCGAACCGCGAATCGGGGATGTGCAGCACTTCCTCGATGGACGGTTTCCCATGCAGCAACTCCAACTGGTCCGCTGCAGTAATCTCCGCGTCGCCGCGATACACCGCCCACTGAATGCTCTCGCACCGAAACACGGATTGCACAACGTCCACGAACGACTGCTTGTCGAGTTCTCCTTTGTGCGTCACCAGCACCACCATCCGCTCGCCGGTGCGTTTGCCTTCGCGCACCAGCAACGCGCGCAGGAATCCGTCTTTCGACTTCGAGCTGAACGCAGTCAGCTTTCGCTCCTTCGCCCAGTCGCGCACGGCAGCAATCAGCGTATCGGTGCCCTTCGGCGCGATGCGGCACTCGGTCATATCGAGCGTCCAGAACCATTTCCCATGACGTTTGAATCCGAGCACCAATTCGCGCTCGAACCCCTTCGGAGGCGGCTCGGGATAGTGCATGCGCCCGAAATTCGGGTCCACCTTATTGCGGTAATGCCAGATGCCCGGCGATGCCGTAACCGCGATCGGCGTCTCCCAATGCGCGCGAAACAACGCACTCAGCGCCTCGCTCTTCGCAAGGACCTGCTGCTCATACGGCACGTTCTGCGATTGACACCCGCCGCAATCGCCGAAGTGCGCGCACACGTCCGCGGCCGTTTCCACCGGTGCACTCTCTGGTTCTGGCTCAATGATGCTCATGGACCCCGTTACAGCGTGACGGTCGAACCGTCGTTAAGATGTCTTCAAGCTGCTCATACCGCATGGAGCGAAATCGCACAACCACCGGGATTACGAATTGCTTGAGTGCTGCATCGCTTCGACGCCCCCCACTCCCGGCTGCTTTCCCACCGGCGCGATTATACCTTTCATTGTGGCCGAGCTAAAGACCGGGGTTTTGGGGCTTGGGTTTTGGAGTCTGTTTTTTGGGTAATCCGAAATTCTGGCTTGTGCGCCGGCGTTGCGTATCTCGTTCCACGACTTGAGGTCCCCGCTTTTGGACGATATGGATTTTGTGGACGGAATGGACATCACCCAAAATGAAAGCAATCCTGGACTTTGGGAGGAAATGGTCAGGTTTGACCAACTGTGATTGCCCATTGGAAGGCGAAATAGAGCCCCTGGCATATTCGTTGCCAATCTGTAAACAAACTTGCGCAAATCGTTCATAGTGTATAGAATATTCACCAGCTGATCCTAAGGCTTGTTGACCCCGGCGAGAGACATAACACTGGCCGGGCGGTAGTTTGGACTGAGTACAAAAGCTCGTGGTGCAGTAACCACGCGCGCGGCGCCAGCAGTAAACCCTGGACGCAGGGGAGGACGTTGTGGGCGAATCTGCCCTAACCCAGCAGTCGAACGCCTTGTCGGTCGAAGCCCCTCTCAACGAAGTATTGGTGGGGCAAAGCTCCGCTATGGTCAAGGTACGCGAGATGATACGCCGATTGGCAACGGCGGACATTAGCGTGTTGATCACCGGCGAAAGCGGGACAGGAAAAGACATTGCGGCCCGCCTGCTCCACAAGCAATCGAATCGGAGCGGAAAACCCTTCATCAAGGTCAACTGCCCGGCGATCCCCGAAAGCATCCTCGAAAGCGAGCTGTTTGGCTACGAGCGCGGCGCGTTCACTGGGGCGCGAAACTCGAAGCCGGGCCGGTTTGAGTTGGCGAACCACGGCACAATCTTCTTGGACGAAATCGCGGAGACGTCGCCGAGTATCCAAGGCAAACTCCTTCAAGTACTTGACGGAGAACCCTTTATGCGGATTGGTGGCGTAACGCCCATTCTGGCGGATGTTCGCGTGATCGCCGCTACGAACATGAATCTTGAGGAAGCGGTCCGTGAGGACCGGATGCGCAAAGACATCTTCTTCCGCTTGAGTGAAGTCATCGTGCAAATGCCCTCGCTCCGGGAGCGTCCGGAAGACATTCCCATGCTTGCGGAACATTTCAATTTCAATTATTGTGAGCGCCTGGGAAAACCCTACGAACCGTTGCCGGAAGACTATGCAAAGCGGATGCTTCGGCATTCATGGCCGGGAAATGTCCGGGAGTTGAGCGGCTGCGTCAAGAAGTATGTGGCGACGGGCGACCCGGAAAAGCTGCTGGGCGACACGGTGGAATTAACCGCCGAATTGACGCCTTCGCCGCAACGCGAGTATGCGGCAGCCCAGGCCGCGCTGCCGCAACCACCGGTAAACGCGCCGCAACCGCGAAAGTTCCCTTCGCTGAAAGAGGTGGCCCAGCATGCGATGGAAGATGCAGAGAGGGAATTGATAGAGGATGTCCTGAAATATACATTGTGGAATCGGCGGCGTGCCGCTAAACTTCTGGGTATCAGCTACAGTTCGCTGTTGCGGCGGATTGATGCGTACAACCTTGGCAAGAGCGGAAAGCATGAAGAGTAACGATTATTCAGCGCGTTGGACAGGCGGCCCCGTGCGGAGGACCGTCGCTGTATGCATCTTGGCGGCCGTATTTGCGGCTCCGGCAAGCTTCTCCGGCGAAAAGGCGAAGCTTCCGGTGCAAAAGGTCAACGAAAAAGACTCCCCCATCAAGGAAAGGGCGACGCTTTCTTCCGATCAACTCAACCTAAAATGGGTGGAAGCAGAGCCAGCAGGCAAACCGGCCGGAACTGCCTTAGCGGAAGCTCCTGAGGCGACTCCAGGAGCGCAGCCGGCGAATGCCGCTCCTGCCGCGACTGCCGTGCCTGCGGAAGCATCGCCCGAGGCAGCAGCAGAGCCAGCGGGCGAGATCGAGCTGGGCGACTACACCATCGGTCCCGGCGACCTGCTTTCGTTTCAGTCCTTCGACGATCCCACGATCACCCGCGATCAAGTGTTGGTCCTCTACGACGGCACGGTTTCGCTGCCGCTGATCCCGAACGTGAGCGTGACGGGAATGACGCGCGAGCAAGCCGAAGCAGCGATCCAATCGGCCTACGAGAAGGTCTTCAAAGCACCGCAGGTTGCGCTCAACGTACGCACCACCACGAGCAAATATTTCTATGTCATCGGCGACGTGAACCGTGCGGCCAAATACCCCTACGAAGGCAAGGTGAACGTCATCGAGGCAATCAACCTTGCCGGCGGCCTTCGCATCACGCAGCGTTCCGGCGGAGAAGCCTACGCCGCCACCCAAGGCACCTTGTCGAAGGCGTTCATCATTCGCACCGGCGCGAGCGGCAGGCAGATCATCGAGTTGGATTTGAGCGGCCTCACGCACAAAGGCCCGCATCCCAGCGAGACGCCGGTTTACCCCGGAGATATCGTCTATCTGCCGGAAGGCGTCAACCTCGTCTATGTCCTGGGCGAAGTGCGCACGCCGAGCGTGTTTCAGTTGAACGAGGGCCAGACACTCACGCAGGTGTTGACGATCGCGGGCGGGCCCTTGGAAACCTCCGCGCGCCTGTCTCATGTCATCCTCATGCGGCCTGTCGATGCAACGAACTACGATGTCATGCTCATCGACTGGAAGAAGATCATGAAGACGGGACGCGATGTTCCGCTGGCGCCGGGAGACATGGTGTATGTCCCGCGGAAAGGCCTTGTGCGCTTGCAGGAATTCGTATCCCGGTTCACGGGATCGATTTCGCCGCTGATGTCCTTGTACACACAGGCGTACGACGCGTATTACACGCGCGACCGCTACGATGTTCTCTTCAATAATAATACGGACAACAACCAACTGATTACGACACTGCAGGGAATTCGGAACTTCGGCAGTCTATTGGGAAGTATCCCCCAATTGCCGTGACGCCCTAGGAAAACGCATGACGACAGAGTACTTGACCGATGCAACGGGATACTCCTCCCAGGCGCGGATGCAGGGAGCGGGGATTCGCCGTATCAATGTGAAACGCATGGTGAGGATGCGCGGCCCGCTCATGCTGGCGGTCGCCATAGCCCTAACCTTGCCCTTGAGCTTGCTGGTATGGTTTTTCGTGCCGCGCGAGTACCAAGCGACCTCCGCCATCCGTTTCTACAATAGCCGGCCAACGGTCCTCACCAACGCCCAAGGCACCACGGTATCGACAGATTACGTAACGTACGTCGAGACTCAAAAAGAGATCATCGAGTCGAACGCGATTCTGAAGCGGGTCGTCGATCAGCAGCAAATACGCGAATTGCCCATCATTGCGAGCCAGCGCGATCCGCAACAGTTCTTGCGGAGCCGCGTGAAAGCGCAGTTAATGCCGAATACCGAATTGGTCGTCGTTTCGTTTTCGTCGAGCGATCGAAGTGCGGCCCTGCTGATCGTGCGGACCGTCGTCGAAGAGTATCTCAAGCACGCCACGGCGGCCGAGAAAGGTACGAACGATCAAATCACGCGGCAGTTGATTGAAGAGCGCGATTCGGTAGAAACCAAAGTCGCAGCATTGCGTAAGTCCGTCACCGAACGCAGAGAAGCCATCGGTGGCTTGGTCACGAACAGCGCCGAAGGCGTCGATGCGGAAATGCGGTCCATCTTCGACAATCTGTCGAAGGCCCAAGCCGATGTAACCACGGCCGAAAAACTGGTCGAGCAGCTTGAGTCGCAGGTCGCACAGATTGAACAAGTCGTCGCCCGATGCAAAGCCGCTCCCGCGGAACCGGTTTTCGAGTTCGGGATTGAAGAGGCCCTGGTCTCCGACACCGCCGTGCAAGTCATGACGCAACAGTTGGCATCAACCGACGCGCGCCTTGCCGAACTGAAGGAAAAGTACCTCGATGGGAGCCCCCATCTCGCGAAGCAGATAGAGACTCGCAATTCCGTGGAACGCGACTTGTCCCGCGTCCAGGGAGAGGCCCGCGCACGGCTCGCCCAGTCGCGCGCCGAGATGCTTAAACAAGATCTCGACCGTGCTCGCAAGGGCGTCGACGACGCACACGCACGAGAGACCAACTTCACCGGTTACCTGGACACGCACACGCAAAAGTCGCTGGAAGTCATGCGCGAGATGGCCGGCGTCAAGGAAGAAGAACAGGCCCTCGAAGACGCCCGCGCGGACCTTCGCGACGTGCAAGAGAAGATCCGGTTCTTGAATATCGAGAGCAGGGCCCCGTCGACGATCAACGTCTCCGACACGGCGCAAGCGCCGGAGTTCCCCGACTACAACCGCCGCTTGAAGATGCTCGCGCTTGTGGTGATGGCCTCGTGCGCGGCAGGCGCAGGAGTTGGCCTGTGGCGTGAGCTTACGGATCAGCAGATTCGCACCGCGCAGGACGTGAAGTACATTTCGGATCTCCCACTTATTGCGACGATCCCCCACGCGGAATCGGACAAGCTGCCCTCGAAGGTGCGGTCTGAGTCGGTCATGCTCCGCCATCCGGAATCCATTTCTGCTAATGAGTATCGCCGCGTCCTGACACGCATCATCTACCCGCCCGAGGGATCCGCGGAATTGAACACCGTGCTCGTGACAAGCCCGATGCGCGGCGACGGCAAGACGTCGCTCGCGTGCAACCTCGCTTCGGCATTGGCCCAGGCCAATCGCCGGGTACTGCTGATGGACATCTGCTCGCGACGCCCGTCGGTCGAGCAGGCCATGGGCTTGTCGAGCGGGCCCGGACTCTCCGAAATCCTGTCGGGCGAGCTGGAAGCCGGCCAGGCCATCCGCAGCGCGGGGCACCCGAACCTCTCCGTTTTGGGACCGGGCTTGGGCGATGCGGGCGTGATCGGACAGCTCGCCTCGCGCGATATTGTCCATTTCCTGGAACAGGCCGAGCAGATGTTCGAACACGTTATTATCGACTCGCCGCCGGTCCTCCTGATGGCGGATGCGAAATTATTGGCGCCGGTGGTGGACGGGGTGATTGTCGTGGCAGGGGTCGGAGTCACAACCTTGGGCATGGCCCAGCGCTGTCTGAGCGACCTGCAACAACTCGGCACGAACATTGTCGGCGTGGTCCTGAATGGCTTGCGGTATGAGCCGGGCGGATACATGCGCGCGAATCTCGACAATTTCTACAACTACGGCACAAAGAGCCGCCGTCAAGGGCAGCCGGAGTATGTCGAGGCCGCCGAGCCGCGAGAACCGGCCGCGCCACGCTATCAAGAAGTCATCATCGAAGACGATGACGACGCGTCGGTGTTGATCATGGACGAGCCAAGCGCAATTCGCCCCAAACGGCGAATCTATTGACCCGGGGCCTCCTGCCGCGTTCCGCGCCACTGAAGGATGGTTCCCATCGAATCGGATGAGCCCATTCCGCCAAAGCGTTCGAGGATATCCCGCGATATGCCCGGACGTGGAATGGCGCTCAGGGGCCGGCGGCGCGGAAGCGAGCTTCCGTAACTTTCGGTAGGTAAAGGTGGATACGGTCGAACTGTTCGATATGCGTTTCAGTCGCGTTACCTTTCCCGAATTGTGCGAACAGTTGGATCGGCGCATTCTGTCGCGCGACCCCGGTTACATCTGCACACCCAATGTCGATCACATCTGTCAGTTCCACCGGAACGCCGCCTATCGCGAAGATTATCGTGACGCCTACAAGCGAGCCTGGATGGTCGTTGCGGACGGAGCCCCCGTCCTTTGGGCGTCTCGCCTGTTCGGCAAACGTCTGCCCGCGAAGCTGAGCGGCTCGGATCTCGTGATATCGCTGTCCGGTCATGCCGCGAGCAAAGGCCATTCGGTTTACCTTCTCGGCGCGGCCGAAGGCGTTGCCGCGGCAGCCGCGGAGAGACTTCGAGAACGGTATCCCAGCTTGCGCATTTCAGGCGTCTATTCCCCGATCTACGGCTTCTACGCGGACGAAGCGGAAAGCTCCAGGGTCGCGGCTCGCGTACGGGAAGCGGGTCCCGATTTGTGTTTCCTGGCCCTGGGCGGGCCGCACCAGGAAATCTGGATGTCGAAGTACGCCGCGGCCTGCAACGCGCCGGTGATGATTGGGATTGGAGGTTCCTTCGATCTCGTTACCGGGCGCGTGAAACGCGCTCCTGTGTGGATGCAGCGGTGCGGGCTAGAATGGGTCTGGCGCCTGTGTCAGGAGCCGAAACGCTTGTGGCGCCGCTACTTGGTCGATGATCTGTTCATTTTCGTGTTATTGTTTCGAGAGTTGGGTCGTCTACTGGGACGGGTGTTTCGTCCCTGACGCATTGCAAGCCGCTTGCCAAACGCGGCATGAACGCAAGGTGCTCTGGATAGTATGACGCGAAAGTCTTGGATAGTGCTGGGCGTCCTTGGTCTGCTGGTGGTTATCGGCGGCGCGGTGGGCGCGATTGGCGTGTACGTGTACATTCAGCAGCGCAATGCGACTTGGCTGGGCGACGCGGAAGCGGCCTATGCGAAGGGCGACTGGTTCAACGCCAGAGTCAACTTCGAGCGATACATCCCCCAGGACCCCAAAAACGAATCGTTGCTTCTGAAATATGCAACCGCCTGCGAGAACATCGTCAAGAATCGACAAGGCGCCCTTCAGGGCGCGGCGACGGCCTATCAGCAAATACTCACCTACAATCCCGGCAACACGGATGTCCGCTCGAAGCTAATCGATTTGTACGTGCGCATGAACGAATGGGGAACGCTGGAATACTACACGGCGGAATGGCTCCGCGACGCGCCTGACGACCCAACCCTTTCCTACTATCGCGCACTCGCCCTGGACAGGTCCGGACGGCGCGACGAGGCAATCGAAGCCTACCGCAAATTGGCCGAAGCCAACACGGAACACTCCGATGTCTTCGGCAATCTGGCGCGCCTCCTTCGCGACCAAGGCATGGAGAAGGAAGCGCAAGAGCTGCTGGAGAAAGCCGTCCAAAGCCGTCCCAAAGACGCACGCGTCCGTCTTGAGTCCGCGCGCTACCTTGCGCGCACAAGCGACTGGTCCCGCGTGGAGGCCCTACTCGCGGAGGCGCTATCGCTGGCTCCCAGCGATCCGGAGGTCCTCGTGGCCCACGCCCAAGCCCTCTCCCTGCGAGGCGACTACGAAGGGGCCATCGAGTTTGGAAAGAAAGCCGTGGAGGCGAAGGCACTGGACGCCAATGCCTACTTGGCGATTGCCGGCGCGTATAGCAGTCTCGGGAAGATCGACGAAGCGATTGCGGCGTTGGCCGCGGTTGACCCAATTCTCCAAGCGGACAATCCGGCGATCCCGATCACGCTGGCGGACCTGCAGCTTGGTGCGAATCGATTCGACGATGCGCACAAGACCGCTGCCTTCTACAAGGACGTCAATCCCAATCAGATGCCGATCGCGGAGTATTTCGCGGCCAAGGAGCAGTTGGTGAAAGGCGAACCCGCCGCCGCGGTGGAGCGCCTTGCGAGCGTCGTACAGCTTCGTCCGGGGTTCATGCCGGCGCAGTATGCGTTGGCCCTTGCCTATATGGAAACGGGAGAGCACGAGCTTGCGCGAGGCACGCTCGAAGCCTACCTGGCGAGAAATCCCGCGGACATTCGCGCGCAACAACTCCTATCCCAGCGTTACGGCAAACCCCTCTCGCTGGAGGACCTTGCGAAACGCGCCGAAGATACCTTGAACGACGAACAGTCGGACGCGCTCCGGCTTGCGTCGGCTGCAAGCGCCCTCTTCGACAGCGCTTCGCGCTCAGGCAGGCAAAGCGAGTTCGGTGAACTTGCGCGCAAGCTGTTGTCAAAGGCGACAGAACGCGATCCCAAAAGCATCGATGCGTGCCGCGTGCTGGTGAATGTGTGCCTTGGATTGGGAGACCCGGCAGGAGCTCGGGCCGCCCTGGACAAGGCGGCGAGTGCGGGAATCGAGGCCGATGCGCTCGCCCTCTCGCGCGCATCAATCGCGCTGGCAACCAACGATGAGGCCGCAGCGCGGGCTGCGTTTGCGCAAGCCAGCGGCCAACAGGATTTCGGACGGGAGAGTTATTTGGCATGGGCGGCGCTCTTCGCAGGTAAGGGCAAGGACCAGGCCGCTCAGGAAGTCCTCGAGCAGGGCGTCGCGAAGCTCGAATCGGCAAGCGACAAGCAGATGCTTGAAGTGGAACGCGCGGCGCTGAAGGTTCGTTCCGGCGATACGGCAGGCGCGCTGGACGCGACAAACCGGTTGGCCGGACAAATCGACGCGGGCACCCCGCCTCGTGCCCAGCTCAACGCAGTGCGCTTGCAGGCAGCAGCCCGCTTGCTCGATCTAGGCGAAGCCTCGGGAATCGAACAGGCGAAACAAGCCATAAACGCTGTTCGCGCCGAGGAGCCGGATAACCTTGGCCTCCTCACACTGGACGCGACGATACTGTTGCAGAGCACCCCTCCCGACTACGACACAGCGGAGTCGTTGTTCGAGCGGGCCGTGTCGGCGCCGGGCGGCAATCTTCGAGCCCAATGGGGACTCGCGCGGGTCGCGTTGGCGCGCGCGGATTATCCGAAAGCACTGGGTCACTTGGAGCGCGCGTTGGTGCTCGCTCCGCTGTCCAAAGACATTCGGGTTCAGATGGCCGACGTTCAGATGAAATTGAAGCGCCCCCGCGAAGCAGAGGCAACGCTGAACGCCTTGCTGGCGGCGGACCCGGGAAATGTGGACGCACTAAGGCTGTTGGTCGCGAGCTATGTCGAACGCAATCAGCCCGACAAGGCAAAGGAAACGTTGGCGCGCTTGGAGCAGAGCGCTCAAGGCGATGCGAAGGCTGAGGCCGTAGCGGCGACGCTCAGGGGACGGTTGCTGTTGGCACAGGGCTCGGCCCCCGAAGCAGAGGCCGTATTGCGCGCACAAGCAACTTCGAATCCCGATGATTTCGAGGCGGTGTACAACCTGGCGGTGGCGGTGTCGGCACAAGGCAAAGCAGCCGAAGCCGAGCAACTCATCGAGTCGTTCGCCAAGACGCACGGAGCCACCCCCCAACCTTGGGTGGCCCTCGCCCGTCTCACGATGGAAGGCGGTAATCCGCGGCGTTTTGAGCGCGCATCGACGGCGCTGACGCGCGCATTGCTTGCAGACCCTCAAAACGTCGAGGCATTGCGGGCAATGCTGGAATTGCGTCTTCGACAGGGGGCCTATTCTGAAGCGCTGGGCTTGTGCGACCGGTACTTGACCAAGAATCCCGACGATGCGGAGATGCTGAATACAAAAGCGGCGCTTCTGGTCCAAGCCAACGCACGCCTGGAGGAGGCGTTGGCCTCGGCAGACCGCGCGGTGAGTCTCGCGGAACGGCCCGAATACAAGGCTACGCGAGGCCTCGTCTTGGCGGCGATGGGCGAATTCCCGCGCGCCTTGCGCGATCTCGAAACCGCGGCAGTCGATTTGAAACAGACGTCGGCACAGATTGACGCGGCGCTTGCGGAAGCGTACCTCGCCACGGGCGATCCAAAGCAGGCGCGGCAGTGGTACGACTCCGCCGCGGAGAAAGCAAAGCAAGGCGAGTTCGTCAATCCGGCGCGGATGAATCAATTGGACGAGGCTCTCAAGACGCAGGAGAGCAAGGCATGAGTGCGCCGGAAACAGGTGCTCAAACGGACACGAAGCCGCCTTCCGTTGCACGAGGGCGCACGCCGGTATGGGCCGGCGCGGCCGCGCTCGCGGTGCTCATCGCCATGTACTGGCGCGCAGGCCAGGAACTGTACACGAATTGGAACTTGACCGACTCCTACTATACGCACGGATACCTTGTGCCATTCGTAAGCCTCTTTTTTATCTGGCGCGACCGGGCGCGAATTGCCAGCGCCCCGGTGCACCCCAGCGCATCGGGTCTTGCGTGGATGGGCGTGGCCGGCATCATGTTGCTCGTCGGCGACTTTCTCGGATTCCGCGTATTCGGCCATCTCTCGATCATCCCGATGCTGACAGGGGCCTTGCTCGTCTTTCAGGGCCGCGCGCGAACGCAACGCATGTGGTTCGCGATTGCATTTCTCCTGTTCATGATTCCCATCCCCCCGTCTATGACGCAAAGCATCGCGCTTCAGTTGAAACTGATTGCGGCAGAGACGGCGGTCCGCATTGCCAACGTGCTTACGCTGCCGATGGTGCGCGAAGGCTCGTACATTCACTTCGGCGATGACAAGCTCTTGGTGGGCGATGTCTGCGGGGGCTTGCGGAGCCTGATTTCCCTGCTCGCACTGGGGGCGCTCGCCGCCTACATCAGTTCCTCGAAGCGTTGGGGCCAAGTCCTCCTGTTGCTCTTGGCGGGGCCGATCGCCATTGCCGCGAACATTGTCCGCATCTTCTTCTTGTGCGTGGTCGGTTACTTCTGGGGCAGCGAAATGGCCGGCGGAAAGGTTCACGATATTTCCGGCGTGCTGATCTATGCGGTCGCGATTCTCCTGTTCGTACTCGCGGAAGTGCCGTTGCGCCGTTGGGCAAGCGCGGACAAAGGCGACAAGCAGGAAGAGAAGCCGGATCTCGCGGCCATTCCTCCGAAGAGGCCCGCGCTCGTGTATGGCGCGGCTTTGGCGTTCGTCTGCCTGGTGACCATGGGCCATCTCAAAATCATCAACGCCCAAGCGCTCGCCAATATGGACCAGGCGGCCCCCGCGTCGATCGATATCCCCGAGCGCATCGCGGACTATCGGCAAATTGGCGTCGAACTGGGCGTCGACCAGCGAACCAAAGAGATGCTCGAATCGAGCACCATCGTGATTCGCAACTATGCCTCGCCCGCGGGCCGACCGATTCAGTTGAGCATCGTTCACGCAGGCTCGACGCGCCGAAGCCTTCACTTTCCCGAAGTGTGCCTCGTCGGCGCGGGCTGGGAAATCCTGAAGCAGGAGAATTCGCCCGTGGGCATCCTGTTCACGGCGAAGAAATTGGTGCTCGTAAAGGGCGACCAGCACGAGGCGGTATTGTATTGGTTCAAGACAGGCGAGACCGTTACGGGAAACTTCTTCTTGAACGCGTATTACTGGGCGAAGAACCAACTCACGCTCGGGTCGCCCACGTCCTCGATGATCAAGATTACGACGCCGATACTCAGCGACGGCGAAGAGGGAGCGTTTGCCACGCTCGGAGATTTCGCAATCAAGTTCGCGCCCGTCATGCGCAAGGCAATTCAGTAGGAAGGAATGCGGAATGAATGACCGACGATTAGACGAGTCACGCGGAAGAACTGTTCGGCTCGCGTCACTCCTGTGCTGTGTACTCGTGCTTGCGTCCATGGGATGCGGCGCACGGCGCAGCAAACAATACGCGGATCAAGGGAAGACCTATCTCGGAATACACAATCCCGAGGAGGCCCGAAAATCGTTCGAGCGCGCGTTGGAGTTGGATCCGGCCAACGCAGAAGCCAAAGTCGGGCTTGCGAAGTGCCTTGCCATGTTGAACGAGGACGACGCGGCACTGGCGGCATACCGGGGGGCGATAGAAATGGCCCCGGCGCTGGGCTCGGCGTACATCGAAGCGGCCCGCTTGATGCTCAAGAAGAAGGACCTCGCCGGAGCGGAAGCGATGGCGAAGCAGTACGAAGCCGTCAACGCCGAATCGGGGGGCATCCTGCGCGCATACGTGTTGCGCGAATCGGGCAGGTACGACGAGGCGACTGCATTGCTCGAAACCTTGCGAGGGCAATTCGCCAAATCCGTGGAAGTGCGCGTGAACCTGGCGACCGCGTATATGGATGCAGGAAAAGCGCCGGAGGCGGAGCAGGAATTAACGAGCGTCCTGAACGAGCTAGACCCCCAGTCGTTGCCGGCGCGCATGCTCTTGGTCGAGGCGTACCAAAAGCAGGGCAAGCTCGATGCGATGGTTGATGAACTGAAAAAGATGTCCGCCGAGCGGCCCACCGACGACGGACTTGCCTTGTCGCTGGCACGAAGCCTGCTCCTCGCAGGCAAGTATGAAGAGGCCAATGCGATTGCGCACCCCATACTTGAGCGCACGCCTGAGTCCCCGTGGGCCAACTACGTGGTTGGCGTCTGCCTGATCCAAGAAGAGCACTACCCGGAAGCGATCGAGTGCTTGCAGTCCGCCGTCGTGGGGTTGCCGGACAGCAAGCAGGTGCAGGACATGCTTACGGTCGCGGAGAGCGGCGGCAAGATAAAGCCGGGAGAGACAGAAGCCTCCACGCCGCCGCCCGCGGGTGCGGTCCCCACTCCTCCGGAAGAAGGAGAAACGTGGCACTCGCTTTGGCAACAGGCCCGTTTGAAGCGGTTGCTGGAAAACAGGCAAACGTATCTCGCGAATCCGGAGGACGGGCTTCTCGAAACGTTGGCGCTCGCGGCAGTGTTCACGGACAACGGAACCGTGGCGCAGGAATTGGCAACGCGTCTTCCCGCCGAGTCGCAGGTGGCAGGCTATTTGAACGCTCTGCTGAAGCGCGATGCCGAAGGGCTTAAGAAGATCATCGAATCGTGGCAAGAGACTTCGCGCGATCGGAAGGTGCTTCAGTTGAATGCAACGGGCTTTGCCTTCTCCCTGGGAGGGGCGCGTTCTCAGGCACTGGCTGCGTATTCGGAATGCGCGCACGAGTCGGCCGACAACGTCGTTGCGTTCTACAACATCGCACAGATGTTTCGCAGCGCGGGCATGCCCAAATTCGCGGTGGGCGCGCTGAAGAAGCTCATTGCGCGGTACGAGCAGAATACCGAAGCACGCCAGATGCTGTTCGATGTCTGCATGGAAGCGGGATTCTTCGGCGACGCGCGGCAGTTGGCGGAATCGTCGTATGCGCTGTATCCGGACGACCCCACCACGCTGCTCAATCTCGCGCGCATCTACCGCACGGAAGGAGATGTGACCCTCGCGACGGAGGTGCTCCAGCGCGGCTTAGAATCACTGCCCGATGCCTCCGTGTTGGCTGTGGCGCTTGGCGAAGTATTGACGTATTCCGGCGACCCCGAGACCTCCCTCCAGACCCTGACAAAAGTGAAGTCTTCAAACGATCTCGTAGCGCAAATTGGCTTCATCACAGCCTTCGACTATGCCTTGCAGGACAATTGGCCCGGCGTGCTGCAGCAATGCGATGCTCTGGCCGGCGCGAAGTATCCCTTGTCGGTGAGATTGCTGCATGTCGCCGCGCTGATCAAGGGCGACAAGGCAGAGCGCGTCGCGGAGCCGTTGCTCGACGCGGAAGGGAAACCGATTGCCGGGCCGAGCACGCTCGTGCTGTTGAGCGCACTCGGGAAATTGGAAGGGCCTATTTCCAAGGACGACGAGTCTTTGGCGAAGGTATTGGCAAGCGATCCCGCGAACCTGTTCACGTTTGCCTACGCCATGGCGTGCAGGGAGGCGGGCTTCTCGCCGGCGGCCCTTGCCCAGTTCCGCGCGCTGGATGAGCGCGCCTCGGGTCAGCCGCGGCTGGTCAACTTCCTGTTGTGCTCGCTGGCACGCACGAAAGGCTTGAACGACCCCTTGACGCTGGCACGCGAATACACAACGCGGTATGCGACGATGGCCTCGGCATGGCTGGGCTTGGCCGAAGTCTACTCCTTGTCGGACGATCGCAAAGGCCAAGAAGAGGCCTTGCGGAAGGCCGTGGAAGTGGAGCCCGCGAATTCCGATGCGTGGCTGGCCTTGGCGCAGTTCCTAGATGAATCGGACAATCTGCCCGAATTGACGACGGTGTTTCGAAAGCTCGTCGCGTTGCTTCCCGACGATCCGTTTGTGGCCAATAACCTGGCCTATTGCGTGCTCCGTTCAAACGGGGACACCGCCGAAGCGCTGGCATTGGCCAAGGGCGCATCGGAGAAGCTTCACATGCATCCAAACGTGTTGCACACGCTGGGGCTGGCGCAATTGCGTTCCGGAGACCTTGAGGAAGGGCGCAAGAATCTGGGCCTTGCTTTGGAGATGCAGCCCGGCGACCCGACGATGCTGCTCGATTTCGGAGCCATGCTGATCCAGCAAGACAAGAAAGCGGACGGACGCAAGCTTATCGAAATGGCGATCCGCTACGCCAATCAACTGGGCCTGGACTTTCCCCGACGCGCGGAAGCCGAAGCAGCACTGTCGAACGCATGAGCGGAATCCCGAGTGTAGATGCCGCGGTAGACTCGCGGGAGCCGGTTCCCCCAGTAGAGGGCGACGGCGAGGAAGTCCTTGCGGCATCCCTCCGCACGCTGCTCGTGCGCGGATTCTCGTGGACGTTCGTGGAGAATCTCTTTGGACAGGGCCTGCGCTTTGCCAGCAACCTGATTCTGACCCATCTCCTGTTTCCGGAATACTTCGGTCTGATGGCACTCGTCTCCGTGTTTATCCAAGGCTTGGAAATGATTTCCGACGTGGGTATCGGGATGAGCGTGGTTCAGGACAAACGAGGCACGGATCCCAAGTTCCTCAATACGGCGTGGTCCATCCAGGTCTTGCGCGGGATACTCGTATACTTCGCCGCACTCGGACTGACGTGGCCGGTGACCCAGTTTTACGGCAAACCGGAATTGCTCTATCTCCTGCCCGTTGCCGCGCTTGGCGTGGTGGTAAGCGGCGCGAACTCGATCAACTTCCATTTGCTGAGCCGCCGGGTGGCGCTTGGCCGCATCGCCATTCTCAATATCGGATCGCAAATTCTGACGATTGCGATCACGATCGTCTTGGCGTGGGCCATGCGCAGCGTTTGGTCGCTCGTGATCGGCTCCTTGATGGGCTACGTCATCAAGTGCGCGCTCAGCTTCGTGATGTGCCCCGGTCCGCCGAACCGTTTCGCATGGGATGCCGAGATTGCGCGCTCGCTCATTCGCTTCGGCAAGTGGATCCTGGTGAGTTCCCTGCTCGGATTTCTCGTATCGCGTTTCGATTCGCTTAGCTTAGGCGCGTACATGACCTCGGCGGTGTTCGGGGTGTACACCATCGCCGCGAATCTCGCCCAGGTGGGTGTCGGCGTGCTGAACAATCTGGCGAGCCGCGTCTTGTTTCCGATCTACTCGCGACTGGCCGAAAAGGGGACGGAACATCTCCGGAAGAAGACGTTCCGCGTGCGGGCGGTGCTTATCCTGCTCAGCGTGCCGGCGTATTGTTTTCTCGCCGTCTTCGGGCAGCAGGTGATTGATTTCTTGTACCCGGACGCCTACGCCGAGGCGGGGTGGATGCTCCGGATTCTGTCGTTCGGAGCTGTGGGCACCGCCGTGTCCTGCACCATTGGACCGGTACTGCTTGCCGTGGGCGATTCCTTCCGGTTCATGCTGGTCCTGGCCTCGAAGATGGCGATCCTCGTAACAAGCATGGCCTTGGGAAACCACTTCTATGGCGTGACGGGCGCAATTATTGGCTTTGCGCTCAGCGATTACTTAATGTATCCCATCCTCGCGCTCAGCGTGAGGAAATACGGCGTATGGCTTCCGGCGTTGGATCTGGCCGGGTTTGCCTTGGGCGCCCTTTGCACGGGGTTAGGGTATTATTTCACGCCATGAAAAACGATTGTCCACGAGTAACGGCGCTCATGCCGGTATACAACAACGAACGGTACATCGCAGCCGCGGTCGAGAGCATTCTGAATCAGACTTTTCGCGACTTCGAGTTCATCATCATCGATGACGGGTCTTCGGACGGTTCGTTGCAGATGCTGGAGCGGTACGCCAGGGAGGACAGCCGTATCCGGCTGGCTAGCCGGCCCAACACGGGGTACACCATCGCGTTGAACGAAGGGCTGCGGATTGCGCGCGGCGAGTACATTGCCCGAATGGACGCGGACGACGTAGCTTCTCCGGAACGCTTCGAGATGCAGGTGCAGTACCTGGACGATCACCCGGATTGCACGGTGGTTGGGGGAAACGTGCTGTTGATCGACCGGGACGGCGACCCGATCCGCGAGATGTGCCTAGGGTATTCTCACGAAGAGATCGACGCCGCGCACATGCAGGGCAAGGGTGGGGCGATCATCCATCCGGCGGCGACGATCCGAAAGTCCGCACTGGATCGCGTGGGAGAGTTTCGCGAGGACTACGAGTGCGCGGAAGACCTCGACATCTTCCTGCGCCTTGCGGAAGTGGGAAGGGTTGCCAATCTGCCCGAGGTCGTACTTCGATACCGCCAGCATCTGAGCAGCATTGGATACTCCCGCGCGGATGAGCAGCAGCGGTTCACCATCTGCGCGGTTCGGGATGCCCACGAGCGCCGAGGCATTCCGCTTCCCCCAGAGTGGGAGTACCCGTTCCAGGGAAAAGTGAGCGCGGCCAGTTCGTACAGGAAATGGGTGTGGTGGGCCCTATCGGGACAGAATGTAGGGACTGCCCGCAAGTACGCAGTGAAGGCCTTGTTGCGGGAACCGTACACGGTGGAGTCATGGCGCGCGATGTATTGCGCGGTACGGGGCCATTGATGCGCCCGAGAGCGATTCGCGGGGGCGGCAATTGATGCGAATTGTGTTTGTACTTCCTCCACCCGATCTCTCCGGAGGCATCCGGGTCATTGCGGTCTATGCCGAGCGCTTGAAGCAACGCGGCCATCATGTGACGTTAGTCTATCCTCCCAATCGAACCATCCCGTTGAAACGCCGCATCGGCTGGCTGTTGCGGGGAAAGGGCTGGGCGACGCAGCCGCGATTCCATCCTTCCCATATCGACGGATTGAACGTAGACAGACGCGTCCTCGAGACTTGGCGGCCGGTAACGGCCAGCGATGTCCCCGATGCCGACGTCGTTATTGCGACGTGGTGGGAAACGGCGGATTGGGTAGCGGCTCTGCCCGCGTCGAAAGGGGCGAAGGCCTACTTCCTGCAACATTTCGAAGTGCACGAACCCGCGTGGGCGCCGCATGTGCGGCGGACGTGGTCCTTGCCGCTGCACAAGATCGTCGTGGCGGAATGGCTCGCGGAGGTCGCCCGCACCGAGTTCGGCGACAACGGCGTGTCGGTCGTGCCGAACAGCGTGGACACGACGTTCTTCGATGTGCGCGGCCGCACGAAGCAGCCGGTCCCGACGGTCGGGTTCATGTATTCGGTGGCGTTATGGAAAGGGAGCGATATCGCCGAAAAGGCGGTGGAGCAAGCCAGGAAGTCGATACCGGAACTGCACTGCGTGGGCTTCGGGGCGATGGCAGCCACGGCGGAATTGCCGCTTCCCGCCGGTGCCGAATACTACGTGCGGCCGCCCCAGGAGGAGATTCCAAGACTATACGCCCGCGCCGATGCGTGGCTGGTTCCGAGCCGAAGCGAGGGGTTTGGGTTGCCTATTCTCGAGGCGATGGCCTGCGGAACGCCCGTGATCGCGACGCCTACGGGCGCGGCCCCCGAACTGCTGGGCGACGGGACAGGCATCGTCGTGCCGCATGAAGATCCGAACGCGTTGGCCGAGGCAATCGTGTCCATTTGCCGGGCGAACGATTCGGAGTGGCATCGAATGTCCGAGCGCGCCTACACTAAGGCCCGAAGCTACACGTGGGACGACGCCACCGCGCGGTTCGAAGGCGCCCTGGAGGCGGCCATCGAAAAGGCGCGCGGCAAGCAAGGAGCACAGCCATGAGCGATCTGCCGCAGGGCAACATGCTCGTTCCGCTGATGTTGTTCGGCTGGCCTCTCGTGTTGTTTGCATTGTTCATGTTGCTTCCCTCGCGGCGCGCTACGATTGCCGCGTTCGTGATTGCGTGGCTGTTCTTGCCCGTGGCCGAATACAACATCGTCGGCCTGCCCGATTGGAACAAGATGTCGGCGACTTCCATCAGCATCTTTGTCGCCAC
>JBHEKO010000629.1:0-5960 GCA_041859475.1 Candidatus Hydrogenedentales bacterium | reverse complement strand
CGCAACCCGCTCAACAGAATCCAGCGCCACAAACCGCGGCGCAGCCTGTCGCGTCTGCTCCCTCCGACAAGACAACCGTGGCCCGCGTGCGCGTCGTCAACATGGACGGCCAGCCGTTGCCGAACATGATGCCGATAGCTGCGAAGCAGCCGAATGCTTTTGAGAAGCCCATCGCGCAGGGCGCATTGACGGACGCGGACGGCAAGGGCGTCGTATTGATCCCGCAAGACGAATGGCTCTATGTGCGCGCGTGGGACCCGACGCGGCGCGTCTTCGCAAACAACTATTTCGACGTGCTTCCCGGCAACGCCACACAGACCGAAGAGATGGTTATCACCATGGTTCCCGGGGCGTCGTTGGCGATGGAACTCGTCACGCAGGAAGGCGCCCCCGCCGCCGCGCAGAACGTCGGCATCATGATGTTTCACCCTACCCGCGGCCCCTGGTGGCCCGACGAAGCCGATTCCGACAAGGACGGCAAGGTGACGTTCGCATCGCTGCCTCCCGGAAAATACACCATAAAACTGAAAACCGCCGACGGCCACCGCATCGATATACCCGATGTGGTTTTGCCGCCAAGCGGTTCAACGGATTTGGGTGTGGTCGCGCTTCAGTAAGGGGAAAAGGACCCAAGCGACTCAAAGGACCAAAACGACAACGGCAAGTCTTAGGCCGTTTGCCAGAGTCAGCCGGGTTCTCTTTGGTCCTTTAAGTCCCTTTGGTCCTTTAGGTCCTTGGGATCTTTCAGCCCAGCGTCCTCAGTTCTTGGCCCAGTAGTCCACCACCAATGCCTTGTCCAGGCAGGTCCCCGCGATCTTTACAAAATCTTTGTGGACGGGGTGAGGCAAATACGCGTCGCGGTCCGCTTCGCTCTTGAAGGTGACAAGGAAGCAATGCGTGAATCCCTGTTGGAGATTCTCGGTGCTGATGTCCGTGCCCCACTCGAAGTCTTGAATCAAGGGCAGCTTGTCCTTCATCGCGGCGAAGGCCTTCTCGACGGTCTGAACCTGCTCCGGCGTGGCATCGGCCTTGAACTTGAACAGCACCACATGGCGCAACACCTTCCCCGGCTTTTCGGCGTCGGCGGCATAGACCACGGCCATGCCCGCAGCCAGCATTACCCCCAACGCAAGCGCCGTCGCAACTATCTTCTTCATTGCAGTTCCCCTTCTGTGCGTTAGCCTGTTTTTCTATTGACTCGGGCGAAGCTCTTTTCGGAAATGGACCATGTGCTCCGTTTCCTCGAACCCCACCCGCAAATGCGCGGCAATCCCGCCCGCGTTTCCAACCACGGCGTCCGACGCAAGTTCGCGGCAATCGCGCGCGTACGACCACTCTTCGACCGCGCGTATCAATGCGTTGCCCACGCCTTGCCCGCGCACGTCCTCGTCGACGTACCACCCTTCGATATACCCGACGGGACTCGTCGTGCAGCCTTCGGCGTGTTTGTGAATGGACGCCTCGACGAAGCCTTGCAGGCCTCCTCCGGGCCGCGGACACACCATTACGACGGTGTCGTACGCAGTCATGAGCGATTTCATCTCGGCGCGGTGCTCATCGTCCGTGCCTTGCGGCCAAAGGATTCGCCGCATGCGCAGCCACTCGTACTGATCGTCGAGGGATACCCGGTGTACCCCGAACGTATTGCTATCCGTCATGAAGGTGTATCGTTCATCCGCCGTTACCGCGCGACCATGCACTCCGGTCGCGGAAGGTTAGTCGGGAAGTCTTCCGTAAATTTCCGTCAATTCCGCGAGCCGCTCGCCCACGGACTCATTCAGCATACCCTCGGCGCAGCGCCACCGCCAATTGCTCCCCCCGGAACTGCCGGGAAGATTCATGCGCGCCTCGCTGTCCAGGCCCAGGATGTCCTGCACCGGAACCACCGCCGTGTCGGCCACCGACGCCATCAGCGCGCGGATGCACACCCAATTGATGTCCTTGCCGGTCGTGTTCAGGTACTTCTTCGCGTAGGCGCGCTCGCTCTCCACGACCTTCTTCGACTGCGTAGACCCGCCCTTGGCGCTCCACCAGCCGGCCGTCGTATCGTTGTCCGCCGTGCCCGTGTACGCCACCGTGTTGTGTTCCCACAAATGCGGCAGCAGCCCCGAATGCTTGGCATCCGTGCCGAACGCGAACTGCATGACGGCCATACCCGGGAACCCCAGCCGGTGGCGCAAGGCCTCCACCTCGTCCGTGATGATCCCAAGGTTCTCCGCCACGATGGCCACCTCGCCGAGTGCGCCCCGGATCGCATGGAACAGGTTGTCGCCCGGCCCCGGCAGCCACCGCCCATGGACGGCCGTGTCGTGGTCCGCCGGCACTTCCCAATACGACTCGAAGCCCCGGAAGTGGTCGATGCGCACGATGTCCACGAGCGACAACGTGGCGCGAATGCGCTGTATCCACCAGAAATACCCGCGCTGCTCCATGACGTCCCAGCGGTACAGCGGGTTTCCCCACAACTGGCCCGTGGAACAGAAGTAGTCGGGCGGCACGCCCGCGACGACGGTGGGATAGCCTTTGTCGTCGAGATGGAACAAGTCGGGATGCGACCACGTATCCGCGCTGTCCCACGCCACGTAGATGGGGATGTCTCCGAGGATGCGGATGCCTCGGTCGTTGCAGTAGCGTTTGAGGGCCGTCCACTGTTTGAAGAACTCGAACTGGATGAACTTCAAGACGTAGATGGGGTCAGCGAGGGCCTCTCCCCAATGCCGTAACGAATCGTCGTGACGCTGGCGCAATCCGTCGTCCCACGTTGTCCATGGCTTCCAGTTGTGCGCCTGCTTCGCGGCCATGAACAAGGTATAGTCGCTGAGCCACCAACTCTGGTCGCGGCAAAAGGACTCGAAGGCGGGATGGTCGGGATGGGCCGGATTGGACTTGAATGTGGCCGCCGCTTTTGCGAGAAGCGCCCGCTTCCATTCGATGACCCACCCGAAATCGACGCGATCGGCGGGGAAGTCCGGTGGTTTGGCGATATCGCGCGGATCGATGAGGCCGTCTTCGGCCAACATTTCCGGGCTGATAAGCAAGGGGTTGCCCGCAAACGACGAGAAACACTGGTACGGCGAGTCGCCGTACCCCGTGTGCCCCAACGGCAACACCTGCCATACGCGCTGGCCGTACTTTGCGAGGAAGCCGGCAAAACGATACGCCTCTCCACCCAAATCGCCGATGCCAAACCGGCCAGGCAACGAGGTGGGATGCAACAAAAGACCGCTACTACGTTGTGTTTTCACAAGTGCGATTGTATATGCCTACTCCCCCCACTTTGCAAGTGAGACCTGTACCGCCCTCACTCATCCCCAGTTTCAGGAAGTGCCCGCTTCCCTGCACAATTCCGGGCAGTACGCGAACCGTCTTGCGGGTCTTCTTGTACCGCCGGCTTCCAGCCGGCTCTTCGTCGGACACTGCACGCGTGCATGCGATGGCTCTTCCGACTAAGATAGAGACCATCAGGAGGAAACGCCCATGTACATGAATCGTCGCGAATGGTTGCGGACCGCGGGAGTCGCCGCGGGTAGCGGTCTGCTGGCGAGCGCCACCGCGCGCGGACAAGCAGCCCCCGATGCCACGCCCAAACGCCCGAATGTCGTGTTCATTCTGGCCGACGACTTGGGATATGGCGACCTCGGGTGCTACGGCCAAAAGGCGACCCTCACACCGCGCTTGGATCGCATGGCGGCGGAAGGCATCCGGTTCACGCAAGCCTACGCGGGAAGCACCGTATGCGCGCCTTCGCGGTGTTCGCTTATGACGGGACTGCATTGCGGCCACGCGTGGATTCGCGGCAACGGCAGGCAGTCGTTGCGCCCGGAAGACGCGACGGTCGCGGAAGTGATGAAGCGGGCGGGGTATGCCACGGCCTTGATCGGCAAGTGGGGCCTGGGCGAACCGGACACGACAGGCTCGCCCATCAAAAAAGGCTTCGACTATTTCTTCGGGTACACGGACCAGGGCCACGCGCACAATTACTATCCCGATTTTCTCTGGCGCGGCGAAGAGCGCGTGCCGATCGAAGGCAACGTGCAGAGCCCGACGCGGAAAGGCGTCGCAATCGAGCGCAAACACTACTCGCATGACCTCTTTATTGAGGAGGGGCTGACTTGGCTCGACGCGCACAAGGCGGAGCCGTTCTTCCTCTATCTTGCGTTGACGATTCCGCACGCGAACAACGAGCGCGGCAACGTGGAAGGCGACGGCATGGAAGTCCCCGACTACGGCCCCTATGCCGACAAGGCGTGGCCAAAACCGGAGAAAGGCCGCGCGGCCATGATTTCGCGCATGGACCGCGATGTCGGGCGCATGTTGGATCGATTGCAGGAACTGGGGATCGCGGAAAACACGCTCGTGTTCTTCACGAGCGACAACGGCCCGCACCGCGAAGGCGGGTCGGATGCGGACTTCAACGACAGCAACGGTCCGTTGCGGGGCTTCAAACGCGACCTGACCGACGGCGGCATCCGTGTGCCGATGCTGGCGTGGTGGCCGGGGACGTTGAGGCCCGGCGCGGTGAGCGACCAGGTGTGGGCGTTCTGGGACGTGCTGCCGACCTTGGCGGAGCTGGCGGGCGCCGAAGCGCCGAAGGTGACGGATGGGATCTCCGTCGTGCCTACCTTGCGCGCGAACGGGGTGAATCCCGAGACCGTGGAGCAGCCGCAACACGAGTTTCTCTATTGGGAATTCCACGAAGGCGGCTTCGATTGCGCGGTGCGCTACGGCAACTGGAAAGGCGTGCGCAACGGTCTCAGCGGCCCGCTCGAACTGTACAACGTGAAGGACGATATCGGCGAGACAAAGAACGTCGCCGCGGACCATCCGGATGTCGTGGAGAAGATTGAGACCTATCTGAAGACCGCGCGAACGGAGAATGAATTCTGGGTACCCAAGTAAGGCGCGAAACGGATTGCGGTGTACATTGCCGCTGCATTGCGCGCATGATGGGCGCGGCGAAATCAACGGCACCTACACACGTGAGCGAGGAAAAATGGCGATAGAAAAAGCGGAGCGCTTGGCGGTGCTCATCGATGCGGACAACACGCAGGGGGCGATCATCGAGGGACTTCTGGCGGAAATCGCCAAGTACGGCGTGGCCAGCGTGAAACGCATCTACGGCGATTGGACGCTACCCGCGTTGAAGGGCTGGAAGGAAGTGCTGTTGGAGCACTCGATCCAGCCGATCCAACAATTCGGCTACACGCGCGGCAAGAACTCCACCGACAACGCCATGATCATCGACGCCATGGACCTGCTCTACACGGGAAAGTTCAACGGCTTCTGCATCGTGTCGAGCGACAGCGACTTTACAAGGCTGGCATCGCGCATCCGCGAATCGGGCCTGCTCGTGTACGGGTTCGGCGAAAAGAAAACCCCCGCCGCCTTTGTGTCGGCCTGCGACAAATTCATCTACACGGAAGTGCTGCGCGCGAAGATCAACGAAGGCGAAGCAATCGCGCGCAAATCCGCATCGGAACTCAAGCAGGACACCAAGCTGGTCCGGTTGCTGCGCAACGCCGTCGAATCGTCATCCGACGAAGCAGGCTGGGCGCACCTTGCCAACGTGGGGAGTAACATTGCCAAACAATCGCCCGAGTTCGACCCCCGAAATTACTGCTACGCAAAACTCGGCGAACTCATCGCCGCAACGAAACTCTTCGATATCGACGAACGCGTCATCGGCGAAGGAAGAGGCAAGGCCATCTACCTGAGGGATAAGCGGAAGAAGGAGTGAGTAGGGGGATAGCCGCTGCGGATAGCGCAGATGGGGGACCTGTGCGATGAAGCGATGTGTCTTGCTCGCCCTCTTGATACTTGTTTGTGCTGCGTGTAGCACGGTATCGCAACCGCAGTCCCCTGGCGATTCGCCGACGGGCAAAATCAAAGATGCCCAAGTCTTTGACCCGGAGGCCAGTGGACTCTCTGTCAGTATCAATGGTGTTGCCGTTGGGTTGACT
>JBHEKO010000545.1:0-53454 GCA_041859475.1 Candidatus Hydrogenedentales bacterium | reverse complement strand
CTTCCGATCTTGCGTGATGTGGACCGCCGGCGTGCTGATATTCTCGGGCAGCTTGTACGTGCTTGCCATCAGCGGCATACGGTGGCTTGGCGCCATAACTCCGTTTGGCGGGGTGGCATTTCTCGTTGGGTGGGGGCTGCTGCTGGCCACGGCTATGCGCCCTGCTTCACCTCAAGACTAAGCGTGCCGCCTTGGGCAGAAGAATCAGGGAGCTTCCGATTGACGGTCGTTCGGTAGCGCGTCCTCCTTGTAGGAGGGGACAAAGGGCGACGCATTTTCTTCTTGCTTGAACTTGAGCCCGGCGGCCTCTGCCCTCGTCTTCACTTCGCTGGCAAGGCCGGCTGGTGCGTTTGGATGGGCTCGGAGATAGACCGTGGGCTTAATTTTGGCTTCGCGCGCCTTGTCGAATTCAGCTTGAAGCTCGTCGATGGTGATGGTCTTTTCATCGACGTAGAACTTGCCATTGTCTCCGAGAGCGACCGAGAGCTCGTTTGCGCCGCCCGACATCCTATCCTGGACGCGGCCCCACGTATTCTTTTTGGAGTGGCGGAACTTGTCGGCAGTTTCGGCGTCGAATTTCGCAAGCTCTTCCGCTTCGGGCTGTGTGAATTCGTCCACGATGGTTGACGTTATGAACACAGCCAACTCGCGATTGCTGTGATCCTTCTCGGTGCCCTTGAACAGGCGGCCCAAGAACGGAATGTCCCCAAGGATGGGCACTTTGTCGACGGAGTCGGTGAGACTGGCAAAGCGAAGGCCACCAATCACGAGGGTTTGGCCGCTGTTGACCAAGACCATCGTGGTTGCTTTGTTCTGAGACTTTTCAGGGACGGTACTTTTCAGGTTGGCGGTCTCGATGGTCTTGTCTTCGGCGGTGCTATCCTCGGCCTCAATCTCCATGAGGATATTCGCATCGTCATTAATGCGAGGCTTGACCTTCAGGATGGTACCGGTGGTTACGAATTGCACGCTCCCCGGGGAGACACGTGAGGCAATGCCGTTGTCTTGATCGTTTGAGACGATGCCCGTATTGGAGAAGCCGAAGGTCTGGTACGCGTTTTCGCGGGTGTTTTCGAAGCTTGCCTCTTCCCCATCTTGCACGGTGACGCGGGGTCGCGCGAGGATGCGGATCTCGCCGTTTCGGTCGAGATAGTCCAGCACGGCGGCAACGCGATTGCCTTTGAAGTCGGGGTCGAGGACGTAGTTGCCGGTGAGCTTTCCTGCCTCGCCACCATCGGGGTTGCTGACCTCCTGGATGGGAGAATTGTTGAACGAATCGCGGAGGAACGCACGATAGGGCTTGCGACCGACGGTGGCGCGTTGCCCCGACTCGGGGCTTGAAGTGTAATCGGGAGTGGCGTTGCCGCTTTGAATGGCAAAAGGCACGCCCGAAATTTCGTCGAAGTAGGACCAATTTATCGAGAGATTTCGCATGACGGTACTGGAGGCCGTGACGAGGTAAGCCTCGATCGTGACCTGTCGGCCTTTGACGTCCCACATCTTAATCATCTCGTCCAGTTCCTCAATGCGGGCTGGAATCGATGTCATGCTAACTTGGTGCGTAACTTCATCAATGGTCAAGCCGGTGGTGTCTTCGGGTAATACGGCTTCGATACGTTCGGAAATGGTCTTCGGATCGGCGTAGTTCAAGGTCCAAGTGCGCGTTTCAAGCTTCTGATCGAGCGCTTCGAGCATCTTTCCGATCTGGTCCTGGCGGCTTGGCAAGTCGGTGACGACGATGGAATTCGTTCGGGGGTCGGAGTTGGCGAGACCGCGCTCGGAGAGAAGGCTCTGGATGGATTCAAGCAGGTCTTCGGCCGCGAGGTGCTTGAGGGCGAACACGCGCGGTTCGAGCGGGACATCCATCTGCTCGACGGCCTTGGTCATCTCTTCGATGTTGGCCTCGGTGTCCCACACGAGAATACGGCCCGTGCGGGGGTCGCTGACGAGCTTGCCCGATTCGGACGTGAGGGCGGAGAGAATGGTCTCCATGTCGATAACGTCGGCGTGTTTGATCTGGAATTCGGCGCTTTCAACCGCGCCGAACTGCCGGGCAAGATACTCTTCGCTCAGCATTACGTAGAGGAACTTACTTTCGGCATCGTATTCGTAATGGATGCCGTTGAACTTGAGCACGGACATCACTTGCTTCGGTTTGACTTCGTTCACCCAAAAGCGGATAGCCAAGCCCTCAAGGCCCTTCGAAGCGATGATGTTCCAGCCCGTCGATGTCGCGACATAGTCGAGGAGTTCGATTACGGGCACGGCCGCGTCGGTGGCAAGGAGCGTAATGGGTTGCCCCTCATCGGGGACATCGCCGTATTCGACTTTGCGTTGAAGGATAGGCTCAAAGGCTCCAGACCCGCCGATGGTAACTTGACGGCGCTCCTGCTTGATGGCCTTTACCGAAGCTCCCCTGGTCTGCTGCGTCGTCGCTTGCGGTTGAGAGCCCCCTCCGGGCTGCGCGACCCTTCCACTCTGGGAGTCCTGCCCATCTGGAGCGAAATTCTGGACAATGGCTCCGCCGCCGCCCGCGCCCACATCGACAACGGGGGTAGGTACGGGCGTGGGAGTGACGGGGCTCTGCTGCGCCCAAGACACGGGCGTCAATGCAGCCGCGAGTGTGGTCAGCACTGCGGTCATCCAGATACGTCTCACTTCAATCCTCCCGCGATTCAGACGGAATAGCATCTGCCTGGCCAGCCACTCAGGGCTCCATGGCGAACGTTAACCATTTACAGTATAGCGCAAACTTCTAAAATTCAACAGCCGGTTTTCAACGGCTTCAGGGGGACCCATTAGCGTCTCGGAATGCTTACGTTGTATTCCTGTCCGCCCTGAACAAGCGAAAACATGACTCCTGCGTCGGTGATCTCCTTGATGGTACAGCCTTTTATCTGTTGGCCTTGTCCGTACCAGTCTTTCTTGCCGTCCACGATGATCTGGATCTTGTCGGCCATCTTATTGCGTTTGGGTTGAACGCCAGCGAGCAAGGCGGAGAGGTTGGGAGGCGGAGCGGCTTGCACGGCTGCGGCAACCAGGGGTTCCCAGACATCGGCCCTCACCGTGACGTCATTACGCCAAGCGGAAGAGTCGGCTTCGGTGTTGTCGGGGGCATAGGGGGGTGGCTGCAAGTCTTCGAGTTCGACGGCGAACCGGTTCTTTTCGGCAATCACGGGGCTCTTGAAGAAGCCGACGAGCAACAGGGCCACCAACGCAAGCAACAGGAGAACGGCAAGCGGAAGAAGGATACGCTTCACGGCTTGTCCTCCATCCGGGTAAGCGACACATTGTCGACGGTTACAACGGCAGTCTTCGTACTAAGAACGATGTAGGGGGCGCGAATGGAGACAGTAGCCCCACTCTCGCCGGGGACGGTGAAGCGCAAGCGATAGCGATAGACCGCGCTGTCGGAGCGGGCGGCCTGGCCTTCACCCAGAGGGACGCCATCACTTCCGTTCGCCACGGTGATGTTGGCCGGGGCTTCGGCTTGAAGGTCGAGGACGACTTCGTAGGTGCTGCCCCCGACAAGATTCTGTTCTTGATAGAAGGCGGCGGCGTCTTGATCCGCTGCGACGCGGAGACTGCTCTTGCCCTCGGTGACGTTGTCCTGAGATTGGGTAACGGTGCAGCCTTGACCGGACCACTCCTTGGCTGTGGAGGTCTGGGGGTCCCACTCCTCAAAGCCGGGATTGCGCACGAGGTTGCCCACTTCGGCGGGGGCCTTCGGGGGGGCAACCGGAGTCTCCGCGCTAGGAGCGCCAATGACGGTTCGCGTCACCTTCATGAAAGCCGTGACGCTGTTTATTGCGGGCTGACGGGAAATATCAATGCTGTCGACGCGCAGGGCCTGATCGCTTTGTTGCAGACGTTCAAGGAAGGTGGCCAGGCTCAGTACCGGAGCTTGCTCCGTGCGGAACGTAATTGTATAGCTGCGATACCCTTCTCCACTGTCCTCGAGCGTTCCGCTGGGCATTGAGCGGATATCGACGAGCACATTGCCTGCCTGAGCGGGAGGAACCTCCACTCCCGGTTGGGGCAGGTTCTTGGCAGCGAGCCGTCTGATCTCGCGGCCCAGACGGTCATGGATTTCTTCTTGGGTCCACTGGCTGGAGTGCTGCGCGGCAATGGCCTGATAAGCCTTTTCGACGGCCTCGGCCTGTACGGTCAGTTGCTTGTAGTACAGCAGGTCTTGCTGCAAGCCGTAGATGGTTTCATCCATGGAGGCCAAGCTATCGAGGGCACGCAGGGTGCCGACAACAAAGATCGAGGCAAGCAACAAGACGCCAGCGAGGATGGCGAGCTTGCGCTCCGAGGGAGAGAGCTTTTTGACGAAACCGATCACCGGGGCTCTCCTGGGTCATTCTTCATCGACGGCTTCCTCCCCAGTTGGTGCGACAGCTTCCCCTTCGCTCAACGGAATGACGATTTCGTATTGCCAGACGTTCTTCCCGTTCTCTTCAACCTGCTTGTGCGAGCCGGGTTGGACTCGCGCGAATTGGAGGACTTCCGATTTCCCGGCCTCGCGCAGCGTATCGATCCAGTTTTCGACGACGGTAATGGTCTCGGCGCGTCCGGAGACCGTGATGCTCTGACCGTGGACAAAGGCGAACCGGGTAATGTTGAGGCCGGAGCTTGGCGCACGCTTGACCAACTCGGCCAAGAGTTCAAGCGCGGAGCCGCGTCTATCGAGGCCACGCTGCAGCACCCCCAGTTGCTTCTTCTTCGTTTCGACGTCGAGTGCGACGGGCTTGAGTTGGTCGGCTTTCTGTCGAAGCTCGCGGATATAGGTGGTTCGCTGCCAAGAGGCTTGTCCATAGACCGCGAGCAGGGCGATCAGGATTGCAACACCGAGTCCGGCCGTGCGATAGAATTTACTCTTGAACGAGGCGCGCTGACGGCTTTCGGAGAGGGAATGCGGCACGAGGCCTATGACCGAAGGGGTGCGATCCTGCGCGGCCAAGGCTGCGCCCAGGGGAATCAGGGGCACGCCTTTCAGCAGTTCGTCGCCTTTTGTGCAGAGGTTTTTGGGAATGCGCGCAGGCGAACACTCCAGACCGGAAGTATCGGCCAAGACTTGGGCGATCCGCGCGACTTCCGCCGATTCGGAGCAGAGATAGACGCGCTCGACGGATTCGCCATCATCGCTCTCGCGGCGATAGGCGGAGAGGGATGCGCGCAATTCCGCGGATAGCTCTTCGATGGCCTCGAAATCCTGGTCCGCGTTGGCGGACCAATCATGGGCAGTTGCGACGCCGCGGCCGAATTCGATGCGGCCGGCGTTGAAGACGAGAACCTCGATGCCCGCGGCGCCCAGGTGGAGGAGAGCCCATCGCTCACCAGCGTGGAGCGAGGCGCAGGCCGCGCCGAGGCACGCGGTGCTCACGAAGATTCGCTCGGGTTCGAGGCCGCAGGATTTCAGAAGGGCGACGTGCGATTCGACGATGTCGCGATGGGCAAGGACGGCGAGTACGCGCGACTGGCCGTCGGACATCTTCTGCAAGACGCACTGGTCAACGACGACTTCGTGGGGAGGATAAGGGACATATTCCTCGATACTCAGTCGCACCATGCCCGCGATTTCTTCGGGGGATTCCGAAGGGAGCATGAGAATTCGGGCAGTCATATCGTGCCGTGCAAGAACGGAATACAAATGGTCGTCGGCGACGCGATGCGTGGCGGCGAAATCGCGCAGCGCTGTCTTGAGCGAGTCGTCTTGCGAAGACCACGCGCCGCGCTCGACGATGTGGTCGAGAACTTCGACGCCTTTGGGGCTTCGATGGCATCGCAGCAGGGAGATGACGTTGCCATCTACCTGTAGAATCGCGATATTCGAGGACTTACGAGCCAATTCCGCCCTCCATCCAATTGAGGAAGGTAACTTCATCGAGTTTGATTCCGACGACCGCTTCGGCAGTGACGCGGATCTTCCCCTGTCGATCGGTTGCAAAGCCCTTGATTTTATAGACCTGCGACCTCAACTTACAATACTTCTGAATGGGCGCGAGTTGCTCTGGGCTAAGGGAAAGCCTCTTGACCAGCTCGCCAACGGTGCGGAAGGTCCGGTCGTCTTTCGTGTCGATAGTTCCATCGGGCCCCTGGCGGTACCCGATGATCGAATCACGAGTATCGTCGGAGAGTTCGGGGATAGCCTTAAGGACTTCCTCGGAGGCGGTGTTGATGTTGATGCGGCCGTCTCCGTAGATGGTGAAGAGATCGCGGAGTCCTTTCGAATCCTGATCCCCATCCCACAGGCTGTCGGTCATGCCCTTCAGGTAGCGGGCTTCATCAATGGTCAGGAATGGGTTGCCTTTGTCCGGGTCGTCTTTCGTTTTCTGTCGTTCCACAATTGCGTCGACGGTGGTGAAGCTCAGGTCTTCGATGTTGTCGAAGATGTCCTCATTGGAGGTATTGAGGGAAATGCGGGACTCGGCGTCTTCGAGTTCGAACCCGGCTTCGTCGCCTTCGTAGAGTCCCGAATCCGCGGGAGCAAACGCGCCGCCGGCACCCATCATGTCGGCTTTTCGCGTCTGTAGATTGAGGCTGTATTCGAGGCCGACGTTGTTGTACAGGGACTGGATGAACACTTCATTTTGCACATGGGCGATGCCCATCTCGATGGCTCCGCGGGCCTTGAAGTAGGCTTCCGCGTGATCGATTGAGTAGGCGGCAGCGCGTTGGTCGAACATGGCGCGGCGGCCAAAACCTACCATGAGAGCGGTGAGTACGACGAGCGCCCACAGGACCGTGATTAGGACGTAGCCCGAGGATGGACTCGGAACACTGGGGTCAATGACGGAGGAGCCGAGACTATGCGCCCGCATCCAGTAGCCCTCCTTCCTTCTCAAATGAGTCGCGGTCGATTTCGGATGTGGGGCCACGAAAGGCTGTCATCGTCGTGAAGGTGGTCTTCTGTGCCTTGGATTTCTTTGAGACGGTGGCGTCCTCGAGCGTCAGTTCGATGCGAATACCTTGCGGCATTCCCATGCCTTCTTTGAGTTCATCGAGCACAATGAACTTGATAGGAGCCGGGGGTAGCGAGGGATCGATTTCCTTCAATTCACTTTTCGGAGGAAGCCAGTAGTACTTAATGACGAAGTCGTCGACGTGTTCGGCCAGGTCGAATTGGCGTTCGTTGCCGAGCTTGATGATGGACTTGTCGATCTCGCCGTCCTTGGGAGGCGCGGGCGGAAGCGAACTCTCTACGACGCGCTCTTCGCGCACCAGGGTGGCCCCGGTCTTTGCGGAGCCTTTCTTGATGCGGTACCGCACCCACATCGTCCTCGGGCCAGAGCCCTCTTCAACATCCATCGGGGGGACCACGGCAAAGAACTCGAGTTCGTCGTCAGTTCCCTGCATGAGGTGGATGGCGCCGGGCACAATGTTCTGGAGTTCTCGCCTGATGATGCTAAGGGACGTGCGTGCGTCTTGGTAGGTTCGCAGATTCGATTCGCCGATACGCCAGAGACGAATGGACGAACTGTAGGCAGTGAAAAGCGCCGTCATCACAATGGTGACGATGGTGGTTGCCACAAGCAGCTCGGCCAGGGTGAAACCCTGCCTGGCTCTATTTCTGTTGTGCCTGGGGTGATTCACCTTGCTCCACAGCCTTTTCGTAGACGAAGAGTCGTTCGGGGCCAATGAGGGTTTCCACGGTGCGCGTGAACGTCTGTTCGCGGCGCGTCCATGAGACAGTCGCGGAGATCTTGCCGAGATAGGGAACGGGCAATTGGACGCCATTCGGGAAGTTCAAGAGAATCTCCGGAGGAATCCGCGGAACGGGAAGATCGTAGCGAGTGACGGCCCACTTGTAATTGAAGCGAGGAAAGTCCTTGCCGAAATCGCCTTTGCCCGTGCTGTTCTCCGCGAGCACAGGTTGAAGCTCCAACTCGGACATGACCTGTTCGAGGAAGAAACGCGCCTGCGTATAGTCCTGGGCCATGGCGCGGGTGAAAAGAGATTCACCAAGGGCGCGGTTGGCGGCCACGATGCCGATGCTCAGGACGACGAGCGCAACGAGGGTTTCGATCAGTATCCAGCCGGCGGGTTGTAGGGCGGCAGGCTGGAAGCCTGCACCACAATGGGAGCAGGAAGCAGACCTATCCCCCACTCTCGCGTTCGAGCGATCGCTACGGGCGTTCACGATTTCACCTCGAACTGGCCAAGACGGCCCTTCGTGTCGATGGTGATCTTCTGACGCTTGTCGACGATGAGTTCGACCTTGGCCTCGTCGCACGCGCCGCTTCCAAAGAAGGAAATGTAGTGGGCCTTGGCTTTCTTGTCTAAATGGGCTTTGGGCTTCTTGAGCGCAATCGTCTCTGGAAGACGGCGCACGATCCCCTCGCCTTCCTCGGGCCGCGCAAACAGCTTTTCGCCGTCGTCTTCAACTTTGTCGAGGCGCATAACCCAGTAGGCGCGTTTATCGGCGTTCATGTAGAAGCGATACTCGACGGTATCGATGATGGCGCGTTCCTGGGCGTATTTCATGAGGGCGACGAAATCGCGCGTGGCTCGGTCGCGCTGGACCCATGAGACGGAACCGTGATAAATGGGCACGACCGTGGCGGACATGATGGCGATGATCGTCATCACGATGATGAGTTCCATCAGCGTGAAGCCGGCGTTGGAGGATGTTCGTTTGGGAGCGTTCATTTGTCTCGGCGGTTCTTATGCGTACAAGTCATAACTTATTCGAAGGCGCGGAAAGCAGGGACAGACACGTCTCCGTCCGCTGAGGCGGACTGCGCTTGTGTCAGTCCCTGTATTCCGCGCTCTCTCGCCGCATACTTTGGGATTGAATGAACAATCACTGAATGATTCTCGCCTATTCGATATCCCACACGGAGATGTCGTCATCGGTGCCGGATTGGCCGTCGGGTCCACGGGAGAATAGGTCGTACTTGTTGCCCTTGCCGGGCACGTTGAAGACGTAGGGATTCGTCCACGGATCGTTCTTAATCTTCTCGATGTACTTGATGCCGGTCTTGGCATCGGGCGTGGCGAGGTCATCGAGGGTCTTGGGATACTTGTCGTTGTGTTCGAGGCCAAAGGCCTCGATGGCACGCTGGTACGTGGACAGATCGGCCTGCGCGCGTGTCCTTCGCGCCTGGGTGCTTCGACCCGTGACGCTGAACGCCACGGCTCCGGCAAGGATGGAGATGATCACCATCACCAGAAGCAACTCGATTAGTGTAAACCCGCTCTTCTCATTCATCGTTCGCTATCTCCAGGCTAGTCAAAAGTAAGTCGTGTCGACTGTAACTTATCCGTGGACGCGGAAAGCAGGGACACCTGGTTTCCGCTATCTCTCATCGCATTTGTTTGTTCGTGCATTTGGCTTCTTGGGGAAACCCCTGTTATTTCACGTGAGAACTCAAGGTCAGAATGGGCAACAACATGGAGATCACCAGTGTCCCGATGACTCCGCCCATAATCACGATCATGATAGGTTCGAAGAGGGCGGTCATGGCCTTGACGGCGCGTTCGACTTCGATGTCGTAAGCGTCGGCCATACGCTTCGTGACGGCGCCGAGGCGTCCGCCTTCCTCGCCGACAGCAAACATGTTTACGACCATCGGCGGGAAGTGCTTGGTGTCTTTGAGTCCGGAGCTGATGCTATCGCCTTCGGAGACGCGATCTTCGATGATCGCGAGTTCGGCGGCGATGGCTTTGTTGCTGAGGGTATCGCTGGTAATCCGAATGGAGCGCAGGATGGGAACGCCGTTGTCGAGCAAGGTTCCGAGCGTGCGCGCGAATTGGGCCATGACATATTTCTGGACAATCGTGCGGACGAGGGGGACGCGCAGCGCAACCGTATCGATCTGGAGGCGGCCCGCGGCGCTGCGCCAATAGGAGACAAGGCCCGCAACGACAAGCGCAAAGGCAAGCAGCACGGCCCACCAGAAGTGAGACATGAACGTGCAAAGCGCAAGGACTACTTGGGTAATCATCGGGAGCTCTACTTCGAAGTCATCAAATAGCCCGACGAATTGAGGAAACACAAAAGAGACGAGAATGAAGATTGCGGCGGTCCCCATCAGGAGCAGGAAGACGGGATAGATCATGGCGGAGATCGCGGTGCCGCGCAGTTCTTCGTCCCGTTCGCCGAAGGAGACAATGCGCCACACGACTTCTTCGAGCATGCCGCCGGTTTCTCCGGCGTGAATGAGGCTCACGTGCATGGGCGGAAAGACGCGAGGATGCCGTTCGAGGGCTTCGGTGAGGGTACTGCCCTTTTGGATTTCGTCGCGGATTTGTTCGACGACGGCGATGAGCTTTGGATTCGTGTTCTGCTGCACGATGGTCGATAGGGCGCGGGTCAGGGGCATGCCGGACTCGATCAGGTTTGCGAGTTGGCGGAAAAAGATGTTGCGATCCTTGAGGCTGATTCGAAGGATGGCGCGTTTAATGGCGTCTTGTTTGGCATCGCCGGTGAACTCGCGTATGGAGATGGGGAAATAGCCCATGTCGCGGAGACGGGCCAATGCGGCGCGCTGGCTTTCGGCTTCGAGGACGCCGGTCGTGGCCTGACCGGGGCCCTTCTTCACCTCATACTGGTACTGAGGCATTTGCAGTCTCTGGGTCGTCGAAGGCGTCGGACTCGGCGGTTACGCGCAGCACTTCTTCGAAGGTCGTGAGTCCCTGGGCGATGCGGACACAGCCGGAGTGGCGCAGGGTGCGCATGCCGAGTTCCATGGCTTTTCGTTTGATGTGCGTCGATGGCTCGCGTTGGATCGTCATCTCTTTGATGGCTGTGGTGAACGGCAGGATTTCGTAGATGGCGATGCGGCCTCGGTACCCCGTATGGCGGCAAGCCTCGCAGCCTTTGGCGCGCATGAACTTGGCGGACTTCGCCATGGTGGCGTCCATGCCGACTTGGGCAATTGCGAATGGGTCGGGCGTGAAAGCCTCGGCGCATTGCGGGCACAGGCGACGCACGAGGCGCTGAGCAAGCGAAGCGATCATCGTGCTGGCGATCAGGAACGGTTCGACACCCATGTCGGTGAGGCGCGTCACGGCGCCTGCGGCGTCGTTGGTGTGCAAGGTGCTGAATACCAAGTGGCCAGTGAGGCTGGATCGAATCGCCATTTCGGCGGTCTCGAAGTCGCGGATTTCTCCGACGAGCATGATATCGGGGTCGTGGCGCAGCATGGAGCGCAAGGCCGTGGAGAAGTCGAAGCCGATCTGGGGCAAGGTCTGCATCTGCGTGATGCCTTTGAGTTGGTATTCGATCGGGTCTTCGATGGTGATGATCTTGTGTTCGAGCTTGTTGAGCTTGCTGAGCGCGCCGTAGAGTGTCGTCGTTTTTCCGCTGCCGGTTGGGCCCGTGACGAGAATCATGCCGTGGGGGCGCGAGAGAAACGAGTTGAATTGGAGCAAATCTTCTTCGAGGAACCCGAGTTGTTCGAGGGTCATGAACATCGAAGAACGGTTGAGTATGCGGAGGTTGACCGTTTCGCCGTGCGCGGACGGGAGCACGGAGACGCGCAGGTCGAACTGATCTTCGCCGAGCGAGGCGCGGATCTTTCCGTCTTGAGGGAGGCGCTTTTCGGCGATGTTGAGATTGGCCATTATCTTGATGCGCGAAACGATCGCGGGATGGAAACCGCGAATGCTGGGCGGCGTAGGGACGGCGTGGAGGATGCCGTCGATACGGTAGCGCAGGCGCAGTTGATCTTCGAAGGGCTCCAGATGAACGTCGGTAGCGCCCGTTTGAATGGCTTCGGCGATGAGTTCGTTTACGAATTTGATGATCGAGGCGTCGAGGCTTTCGTCGCCGAGGTCGGAACCCGCGTTGGCAATATCGAGGCTGACAATCGAGCCGACGCTTTCGGAATCGCTAAGGATCTTTTCTACGGTATCGGCCCCAACGCCATAGAGGGCTTTGATGGCGCGCGTGATTTCCTCGGGGGTGGTGACGACGGCCTCGACGCGTTGCTTGAGCACCATGCGAATATCGTCGAGCAAATGACGATTGAGCGGATCGCATACGGCGACGACGAGGGTACCGTTTCGATCTTGAATGGGCACGAACTGATAGTGGGTTGCAAAGCGGGCCGGGACGCGGGCGACGATCTCGGGCGGCACTTCAATTTTCGAGGGGGACACAAACCGCATTTCGCAGAATTGCGCAAGGGCGCGGTAGAGGGCCTCCGACGTTGCACAGCCGGTTTGGACGAGGACATCCATGAGGGCGATGCCTTTCGCGGCGGCTTCCTGCCGCGCGCGAACGAGGCGCGCCTCGTCGACCACGGCGTCGCGGAGAAGTTGTTTCTCGAAGGCGGATTCAACAGCCAAGAGTAGACGCTCCAAAAATGAAAGAACTCGTTGTATATCAAGATCTTATCAAACCCCGGACGATCCTGCAATTCGCCGAGGATTCAACGTATCCCCCAAGACCCCCTGGCGCTCAGCGGCTCTTCGCTTCCGCAAGGCTTGCCAGCGCGGTCTTCGCTCGCTGCGTAAGGACCGGATTGGCGGCAGCACGCAGGAAATGCGCTTCGGCAGAAGAGAAGTCGCGCAGGTCATTTTGGTAGATCTCGCCGATCTTTATTTCGAGCAGCGCGACCGCCACGGGATTTGCGCATCGGTCGCGGGCCAGGGTCATCGCGGTCAAACGAGGATTCGCGGAATCGGGTATGGAAGCGGATTCGGCCAGGAGTAACTTGCCCATATCGAGCGCGGCTTCTTCTGCAACGAGGGAGTTCTGGTATCCGACGATCACATCTTCGAGCTTTCCATAAGGATTGGCGCGATCTCGGCGGGCGGTATCGAGGGCGTAGAGCGTAGCATAGTGAACCGCTTCGGCCTCGGCGAGCAAGTCCCTGCGGGCAATGGTGTGACGTTCGCGTTCGGGGGATTGCGCGACAAATGAATGATAGCGGGTCATAAGGGTCGTGGTAGCGGCCAACGCTTCGGGGTACCGTTTGAGGTCGAAGGCAAGGTCCGCGAGCCGCAATTGTGCATCGGCTGCCAAGGGGTCGTCGGGGTGGGCGGCCACCGAATCGCTCAGCTTCCGAAAGGCGGAGGCGAGATCGCCATTCTTCACGAGGGCATCCGTTTCTTGAAAGAGCGAACCGAGCGCCGTGGGAGCGCCGGTGTTCTGCGACGTTGCGACTTGAATGCCAGGCGCTGAAGGTTTGCCGGAGTGATTCCAGCCAAGCGCGGCGAGAATAACGACGCAGGACGCCGTGCCCAGAGCAAGTGCAAGGCGGCGTCCGCCTGACGCCACAGGGACTTCCTCAAGCCGGCGCCGAATCAGTGGGGTCAGGTCGAGCTTCAGTTCGGGATGATCGACGGGGATGGAATTGCGCAAGGCGCGCAAGGAGTCGTATTCGCTGCGAAGGGCCGAGTCGCGGCTCAGCGCGGATTCGAGGGAGTCGCGCTCGCGCGGCGTGGCGTCGTCGTAGAGCGAGGCCGCTAGGGCTGCCTCCAATCGTCGTTTCCGGAACAAGAACATGGAATGAATCCTCTTTGGGTCGCAATTGCACACGGGGTGGTCATCCGTCTTTCGATGTCACCTCGTGGCCGGTCAAATCTTTCAATTGCGTCTGCAACTTCCGAAGGGCCCGGAAGAGGTGCACCTTCACGCTGCCCACGGTACATCCGAGTACGGCGGCAATCTCCGCCAGTTGGAGGCCTTCGTAATGGCGCATCACGAAGACGGACCGTTGCGAGGGCGACAGTACTTCAAGGGCTTGCTGCACACGGACGGCGATTTCGCCGGCTCGCACACAGCGCTCGGTGTCGCTCCCCGGGGCGGTGTTCTCCGCGACGGCCAAGCCTCGACGGCTACGTTATCCAAGCTCTCATGACGTCTGCGTTTCTTCCGTCGCAGGGCGTCAATTGACTGATTAACCGTCAACCGAAGCAACCATGGGAGAAAACCGCCGACGGGCTGCCACGCGTCAATCTTGCGAAAAGCCTTCACGAAGGCTTCCTGGGCGACATCGAGGGCGTCTTCGCGATTGCCGGTAATGCGATAGGCGATTGCGTAAACGCGCCCCTGGTGCCTGCGGACCAATTCTTCAAATGCAAGGGTGTCCCCGGCTTTGTGAGCCAGGGCCAGGTCTTCGTCACCCCTATGTGCCCAATCCATTCGGATATGTCTTCCAGAGTAGAGAACGTGCCGGGACGGCAAAAGGTTTACAGGCAAAGAGTAACGCGGAGGGGGGGTAAGAGAGAAGTCAGAAGTCAGAAGTCAGAAGTCAGAAGTCAGAAGTCAGGAGTCAGGAGTCAGGAGTCAGGAGTGGTGCCAAATCAGAAATCAGGAGGGCGGGAGGCGGGAGCTAGGGGAACTTGGGTGCTATGCGATGAAGAGGAAGTCGATTCCTTCTTGGTAGCCGCGGGGAGTGAGTTTAGCGCGGATTTCGTCGCGGGCGCCTGGGGTGCCGACGGCGATGAGCACGATGACGCTGCCGGGGGGAGGCAATTCGCCGGGAGGGATGACGCGCGTGTTGTGGATCGTCTCCCCTATTTTGCGTTCGTTGATGTCGATTACCGCGGCAGGCCGGAGGACGCGCCATTCACGCAACCAACGCTTGCCAACCTCGCCCGCGCCCCATTGGAAGAACTGCACGGGACGCCCGCGCGAGGTGCAGGTTCCGTCGGGCGCGGGGACCAGTATCCCCGATTCCTTGAGGAAGTGCCGCTTGAGTGCCCGGAACGCGGCCTCGTTGTAGCGGGGATCGGACATGGAGAGGCGGGCGGGCCTGTCGTGCCAATCGAGTAAGACTTCATCGACGTTAGCAAGCCGTCCCCCCGCAAGCCACAGGCGCATACAAAGGTCGTAATCTTCGGGCCACGCCCGGTCTCGATAGCCGCCGGCGTTGACGACAGCGTCGCGCCGCATGAGAAACGTCGGATGCGCAATAGGGCATTCGATGAAAATCTCTCGTACGATATCCTCGTGCCGCGTGAGTCCGTTCAACCAATCGATGTATCGCTGTCGTCCTTCGGAGATGGAGTCGCCGATTACTTGGACACGCGTCCCACACAGGGCGAGGGCTGGGTCGGACTCCATGCATTCGAGCTGCCGCTCGAGTCGCGCAGGGTGGGCGGCGTCGTCGGCGTCCATGCGAGCAAGGTAGGGAGCGCTGCACTCGCGTATGCCTCGCTGAAGCGCGGCCACAATACCGGAACTGGGAATCTCCATGAGGCGGATTCTGGCGTCGTGGCGGGCAAGCAGTCGCAATAGGCGCGGAGAATCGTCGGTAGAGCCGTCATCGACGAGGAGCAAATCCCAATCGGCGAAGGTCTGCGCGCAAAGCGAAAGGACGGCCTGTTCGATGGTGGCTTCTGCGTTGAAACAGGGCAAAACAATAGAGATACGCTGAGTCATGAGTGCTGCTGCGTGTCAGCGTGTCAGTGCTTGGAGAGTTTCTGTCGCACCGCGTCGGCTTTTGCAGGCTCGGAAACGGAGGCGAAGAGGTCGCCGGCCTTTGTATAGCGCCGATCGCACAGTTTCTGGAACAGCAACGTGCGCTCTTTGTCGCCGAGTTGTTCGTAGAGTTCCGCCGCGCGCACGGTGAAATCATGGTGCGCCGCTGGATTCAATGGTCTGTAGAGTTGGGCAATGCTTTCCGTGGTCGAGGCCGTAAGGCTAAGGTACACGGCTGGGTCCACAAGCTTGAGGATGCCTGCCAAATACTCGAGTTGCTGCTGCGCGGCCGCAACATCGATAGGCTGTTGAGCGAGGGTGTTGCGTGCGACGGGCGTTCGCTGGTAGTTGGCTATGCCCTGACGAAAGCGCACGAACTGTTCCTGAAGCTCTTTCATGTATGCGATGGTCGCCGTGCTTAACGAAGCGAGCGGACTCATTTCAGTTGGCGTGGGGGTGTCGGTCTTGCGCATCTCCGTGCGGCGCTTTGCCTGTTCGCGGGAATCCAATTCGTACTTGGCCATGGCTTGCGTGAGAACGCATTGAATGCCGAGTTCGACCATATCGAGATAACCGGCGCGATTCTCGGCGGAGTAGACGGCACTCTCCATGAGCGATTCTATGACGATAACGGGGAGTTCGATTGCGCGTCTGACGTTCTTTCCCTGCAACAGGCACGCCACCAATTCGTTGAAATACCCTGCGAAGACATTGGGGCCGATGACACGCTTTTCGGCATCGATAGCCCTGAGTTCGCGCAGTACGTGCTGATAAATAAGGTCGGCCGCGAAAACGTAGCCTCTGTCTTTCCAGTTGATGGTCGCCTTGGCCGGATCAATGCGGGGCATCGAGTCGAGCTGGATGCGAATCTTCGAAGCGGTCACGTATAGTCCGCCCTGCACCGCGATCTTCTTTATGTCCTCAAGAACCTCGAGGACGGCTGGGTCGTCTACGTTTTGAATGGCGACCAGCTTCTTGACGAGCTCGCCCAACGGGGCGGTAGTCAAACCTTGATCTTCGGAGAGAGGATTCATCGCACGCGGCGGCGCGACCCTGAATGACTCAGTAGCTTTAGACGGTGGCGGCGTCATCAAATCCGTGATGCGTTTAAACAACTCCATCACCGGCTCCCACGGTAGTAGACCGAATGATCCAGCAACTACGTAGCGGTCACGACTTCCCCGACGACAAGACTACACGGATTATACCCGCGAATCAACGGAAAGAAATTCGGAATGACTTTATCTTTAGCACATTTAGGCTATTTTGTACCGATATGCGCGTCAATGGTGTTCCAGAGTTCATGCAATCCCTCTTTGGAGATAGAAGAGAACGGAATAATGGGAACATCCTCATCGAACTCGAGTTCCCTGGCGAGTTGATCCAGGTAGTGGCGTCGCTCTGTGGCACCCAGCTTATCGACTTTCGTGGCAACTAGCACAGTGGGGACTTTGGCCTCCTCCAAGAGATTCAATAGATCGTGATCGTTTTCAGAAGGTTTGTGTCGTATATCAATAAGGTGGGCCACAATTCGCAGTGTGTTACGTGTCGCGAGGTAATCCGTGATGGCCCTCCCCCACTCTTCGCGCAAGTCCTTTGAGACTTTCGCGAAGCCATAGCCTGGCAAATCGACAAAGTAGACCGTTCCGTTCACGTCGAAGAAATTGATCATCTGCGTCTTGCCGGGACGCTTGCTGGTCTTTGCGAGATTCTTCTTGTTCAGCAAAACGTTCAGAAGCGTGGATTTCCCGACATTGGAGCGCCCGGCAAACGCGATCTCCGGCCGACCGTCGCGAGGAAACTGATCGGACAGTATGGCGCTCTTCACGAATTCGGCGGACTTTATCCTCATGAGGATCGGACGCGCTTTTTAGATTTCGGTTTGCGCGTTCGCGCCGGAGAAGCATCGGACGCGCGAAATGCAACGGCAAACGCCTCGCCAACTTCGGTCACCAGCACAATCGTGATATCGTCGAGGATTTCCTTGGGTATTTCCTTGAGGTCTTTCTCGTTTTCTTTCGGAAGGACGATGGTCCGAATTCCGGCGCGGTGCGCCGCGAGAACCTTTTCTTTGATACCACCGACGGGAAGCACACGTCCGCGCAGGGTAATTTCGCCAGTCATGGCAAGCGCGGCGGTTGGGGGCGTTGCGCGCAGAGCGGACACCATGGAGACGGCCAAGGCAATCCCTGCGGATGGCCCGTCTTTGGGAATGGCTCCCTCAGGCACATGGAGGTGAAGGTCCATGTTGCGATAGAACAACGGAGGAATGCCGAGTTCTTTGGCGTGGGAACGGAGATAGGTGTAGGCGGCTTGAGCTGACTCCTTCATGACGTCACCGAGTTGGCCGGTGAGCATAAGGGTCCCCTTGCCTTTCATGGTGCTGGTTTCGATGCTGAGCACGTCGCCCCCGGCCCAAGTCCACGCAAGCCCGACCGCCACTCCGGGCAGGGGAATCTTGTCGGCGCGAATTTCGCTGTAGTTCTGGGGCCCGAGAAGTTCGAGGACCTTTGCTTCGGTAATCACGGCGCGGCGCGTGCGGCGTTTGGACACAACCTGGTGGGCAACCTTTCGGCAAAGATTGGCCACTTGCCGTTCGAGTTCGCGAACGCCGGCTTCCCGCGTATAGCGCTGAATGACGGTCTTCAGGGAACCGTCGGAGAAGTGGACTTCGCGCTCGGTGAGGCCCGTTTCTTTCATTTGCTTCGGAACGAGAAAGAGGCGCGCAATGCGTTCCTTTTCAAACGAGGTATACCCCGAAAGACGGACCACTTCCATGCGGTCGTGCAAGGGTTCCGGAATATCGTATTCGCTGTTCGCGGTCGTGATGAAGAAGACTTCACTCAGATCGAAATCTACCTCAAGGTAGTGATCGCTAAAGGCGGTGTTCTGTTCGGGGTCGAGGACTTCGAGCAACGCGGAGGAGGGGTCCCCTCGGAAGTCGGTGCTCATCTTGTCGATTTCATCGAGCATAAAGACAGGATTCTTAACGCCGGTGCGTTTCAGACTCTGCACAACGCGGCCCGGCAATGCACCGATGTAGGTTCTTCGATGCCCGCGGATTTCCGCTTCGTCGCGGACACCGCCCAGGGAAACGCGAACGAACTTGCGGCCCATGGCGCGGGCTACGGATTTCCCGAGGGAAGTCTTGCCAACCCCAGGAGGGCCAACGAGGCAGAGAATAGGACCCTTTGTGCTCTTGCTTAGCTTGCGGACGGCGAGGAACTCGAGAATGCGCTCTTTGACTTTGACAAGTCCAAAGTGATCCTCATCAAGGACTCTACGAGCGGCTTTGAGGTCGAGCGAGTCCTTCGTGCGCTTTTGCCAGGGCATATCGGTCAACCACTCGATATACGTGCGGATGATTCCAGCCTCGGGACTCATGGCGGGCATGCGCTCGAAGCGGCCCAACTCGCGCAAGGCCTTTTCGCGGACCTCCGCGGGCATCTTCCCGTTTTCGATCATCTCGCGGACTTCGGAAGGTTCGTCGCCGCCGCCTTCGCCGCGACCCAACTCCTGATGAATGGCCTTAAGTTGCTCGTGAAGGTAGTACTCGCGCTGGCTGCGATCCATTTGTTCGCGGATGCGTTCGCGGACGCGCTGCTCGATTTCGAGCATTTCGCCTTCGCGCATGAGAAGCGAAGAGAGCTTTTCGAGACGTTCCAATACGTCGAAGGAATCCAGGAGGCTCTGCCGCTCTTCCACGCGCAGGGGCAAGTAGGCGCAAACAAGATCGGAGAGGGCATTTGGATCCGTGACGCCGCGCAGGGAGGCGACGACTTCGGGAGCTACGCGGCCGCTCGCTTTAACGTAGGCCTCGAATTGGTTGAGCGAGGTACGCATAAGTGCTTCAACCTGGGGGCCTTCAAGGGGAGCCTCGGGAACGCGCTCGACGGTCGCCTCGGTGAGTTCGCCTTTATTTCGGATGCGGACGAGACGGCCCCGGCCAAGGCCCTCTACGACGACCTTAATGGTGCCGTCCGGCATACGCAGCGTCTGGAGGATGCTTGCGGCAACACCGACGGGGTATAGGTCCTTAAACGCGGGCGAATCGACAGCCGGGTCGCGCTGGGTGCACAGAAACAGAGGGCTACCACCCGTGAGGCATTCTTCGACCGCGATAATGGAACCTTTTCTGCCGACAAGCAGAGGGACAACCATGCGAGGGAAAACCACCACATCCTTAAGGGGGAGCAGTGGAAGCTTATGAGTCTCCGAAGGCTTAACTTTCAACGCCATGTGACCTTCTCCGAGAGAATTGCCCATTGTGGGCGGTATAACCAAAAAGACCGGAAGGGAAGAATCCCTTCCGGCCGCGAAACAGACCCTCTTGCGCCGAAACTTGAGGGCGATATCGAGTAGTTGTGCGTCAGCCGAGTATGGCCTTACGCCGAAGCGGTACGGCCTTGCTCGCCGACTGACTTGAATTCTTCATGTTCGTAGACGAGCAGGGGATCTTCCTTATGCCGGATGACACCCGCGGTAATCACGCATTCTCGCACGTCCTTGCGCGAGGGAATCTCAAACATGACATCCAACATGACTTCTTCGAGGATACTGCGAAGACCGCGCGCACCGGTCTCTTTTTCAAGAGCGAGATCGGCGACGGCCTCGATGGCATCGTCTTTGAAAGAGAGTTTCACGTTTTCAAGTTCGAAGAGCTTCTGATACTGCCGGATTATCGCATTCTTGGGTTCGATAAGGATCCGAATCAGGTCTTCCTTGTTCAGTTCATGCAGGGTGGCCGTGATCGGAAGGCGGCCGGAAAACTCAGGAATCATACCGAACTTGATGAGGTCTTCGGGTTCCACGAGTTCCAGAATCTCGCCGACGCTACGGTCTTTCTTGGAGAGAATCTCCGCGTTGAAACCGATGACGGTCTTCCGGGTGCGCTTTTCTATGATGCGCTCAAGGCCGTTAAACGCGCCGCCGCACAGGAAGAGAATATTGGTGGTATCAACCTGAATACACTCTTGCTGCGGGTGCTTGCGTCCGCCTTGAGGGGGCACATTGGCGACGGTGCCCTCAAGAATCTTCAGCAGGGCCTGCTGCACGCCTTCACCGGAGACATCGCGCGTGATGGACGGGCTGTCGCTTTTGCGGGCAATCTTGTCGATTTCGTCGATGTAGACGATACCGGTCTCGGCGCGTCCTTGGTCGAATTCGGCGGCCTGGAGAACTTTTAGAATGATGTTCTCCACGTCGTCTCCAACGTAACCGGCCTCGGTGAGGGTAGTTGCGTCGACGACGGCGAAGGGGACATCCAGGAGTTTTGCCAGAGATTGCGCCAGAAGGGTCTTGCCACACCCGGAGGGGCCGATGAGCAAGACATTGGATTTCTGGATTTCGACGCCGTCAATCTCTCCACCGGATGCGATGCGCTTGTAGTGATTGTGAACGGCTACGGAGAGGACGCGCTTGGCCTGTTCTTGGCCGACGGCGTATTGGTCGAGAAAGGTCTTGATTTCGGCGGGTTTAGGGACCCTCAGACTACGCGTAACCCCTTTACGGGCGCGATCTTCCGCAACGATATCCGCGCACAGGCTAACGCATTCGTCGCAAATGTTGACGTCTGGCCCTGCAATCAGTTTACTAACTTCATCGTGACGTTTACCGCAAAACGAACACGTGTGGACGTCACCCCGGGTGCGATGAGGAGCCATACGAACCTCCCTTACGAGCTGCCAGACACAGGTGTCTTATAGCAGTTAAGGGCGAATTTGTCAACAGTTTTCTTCACGGATTCTCTCACCGCCCGTCGGCCTATCGTCCCTATTGTGCCTTCAACCGAGGCATTTGGGCAACTCCTTCATGGAATTGCTCCTACCAACACAGGGTAACATACGCACTCGATCCCCTATTTCATACGGGAGTTCCCGTGACGGGGGTCTTAGCGCTTGAGTACCTCATCAATAAGCCCGTAGGACTTCGCCTCTTCGGCCCCCATGAAGAAATCACGGTCGCTGTCGTGGCGTATGGAGTCAGTAGTCTGCCCGGTGTGCCTGACAAGGATCTCGTCTATCATCTCGCCAATGCGCATGATCTCGCGGGCCTGAATGTCGATGTCGGAAGCCTGCCCCTGGATTCCGCCCATCGGCTGATGTAGCAGGAAGCGGGAATACGGGAGCGCAAATCGTTTGCCTTTGGCGCCTGCGCTCATCAGGACGGCCGCCATGCTGGATGCCTGGCCGAGACAAATGGTCGACAGGTCGGGCTTGATGTACTGCATTGTGTCGTAGATGGCCAGCCCCGCGGTCACGCTCCCTCCAGGAGAATTGATATAGAGCTGAACGTCCTTGTCGGGGTCCTCGGCTTCCAGGAAGAGTAACTGGGCGATGATGTAGTTGGCGACGTAGTCGTCAATAGGCATCCCCAGAAAGATGATCCGGTCGGCCAACAGACGCGAGTAGATGTCGTAGGGACGCTCCCCGCGACTGGTCTGCTCGTAAATCGTGACGGCCTGTACGTCCAAGGGGTTTGAAAGTCTCGCGCCCAGACTAATGTTCATGGTCATGGTGGTGATCATGTTCCTGTTCATCGTCGAGAGCGTCGGCCGGAACTTCTTTGTCGGTGACGACTGCATGCTCCATGATGACGTTGAGAGCCTTTGTGCGATAGATACGCGACTCATACATGCTGCGTCGATCGTTTTCGGAGGCGAGGTAGTTGGCGACGGTGTCGGCGTCCATCCCCCACTGGGAGGCGAGGGTCTCGGCCTCTTTTTCAAAGTCTTCGTCGGTGACTTCGATGCCTTCGGCCTCGCCGATCTCGTTCAGGGCCACCATCTGCTTGATTTCGGCGATGGCGGATTCGCGTGCTTCCTTCATCAACTCTTCGGTGCGATTGACGATGGCATCGGCATGAACGCGGTGCGACATAAGATGGCGCACTTCACGCTCGAAATGCTCGCCCGCCACGGCTTCGATAAGCGATTTCGGGATTTCGTACGTGCAGTTCTTCACGATTTCTTCCAAGGTGCGGCGGCGCGCAATGGACTCGCTCATTTGCTTGGAATTCGCGCTGAGCCGTTCGACTGTCTTTGCTTTAAGGTCTTCGACATTTTCGAAGCCTGCCTGCTTGGCGAATTCGTCGTTGAGCTCGGGAAGGACCTTGCGCTTGACCTCTCCGACCTTGATGGTGAACTCGGCGTCCTTACCGCGCAACTTCTCGCTCGGAGTCGATTCGGGGAAGTTCACGGTGCACTTGACCTCATCGCCGGCGGAACTGCCGAGGAGGGCGGTCTCGAATTCGGGGAAGAAGCGCTTGGTGCCCAGGATGTAGGGATAGTCGGATGCTTTTCCGCCCGCGAAGGACTCGCCATCGACGATCCCTTCGAAGGAAATGATCACTTGATCGCCATCCGCTGCGACGCCTTCGGCAAGGGTCTCGAACGTAGCATAGCGCTCGCGCTGCTCGTTGATGGCCTCTTGGCAATCTTCATCCTTGATCGTGACAACGGGCCGTTCGACGGCAACGCCGCGATACTTGCCGAGCTCGATCTTCGGAGTTACTTCGAACTTCAGCGTGAAGGAAAGAGGAACATCGTCTTTGCCCTGACTCTCCTCGATACCCTCGATATCGGGCGAACCAATCGGCTTTAGGGCCTTATCGGTGAGGAGCTTGCGAAATGCGGCGGCGACGAGCTTCTGCTCAACCTCGGAGCGAACCGCTTTGGAGAACTTGCGCTCGATGAGTTTCCGCGGAGCGCGGCCGCGGCGGAAGCCGGGGACTTCGGCATCGTGTTTGAGTTCTTCAAACAAAGTGTCGGCCTGCTTCTGCCTGTTTGCCACAGGGACGACGACTTTTACCTCGTAGGCGCACTCGCCTTTGTATTCCACGTCGAACGTAGGGTCTTCGACGAACTGGAATTCTTCGTTCTCCGCCTCGGCCCCAGGGGCTGCGGGCGTTTCATCGGTAACGGTCGCTGTGTCTTTTTCTTGGTCGGCCATGATTCCCATTTCGCTTCACAGTTGGTGGGCGAGGCGGGAGTTGAACCCGCACATCTTGCGATACTGGATCCTAAGTCCAGCGCGTCTGCCAATTCCGCCACTCGCCCAGAGAGTCAGTTGACATGGATTGGCATCGCGTGAAATCACCGGAACGGGCCACTCGGGCACGAACCGAAAATGAATACAAGAACTGGTGGGCCGCGAGGGAATCGAACCCACGACCTTGTGATTAAGAGTCACCTGCTCTACCAACTGAGCTAGCGGCCCACTACCGCAACCATGGGCTGTTACCCCCATGCCGTCAAAAACAAAAATGGAGCGGGAGACGGGATTTGAACCCGCGACGTCAACCTTGGCAAGGTTGCACTCTACCACTGAGTTACTCCCGCTCAGCAAGCGGCGCGAATGATAGCACACGGTGATGGGCGTGTCAAGAAACCGACGCACAAGGGAGTGCGCTCGAAAGGCTTGCTCGTCAAGGTCTTGCAGATAGAGCCGGCCGGCATTGCGGCGGAAGCTGGAGAACGCTGAGCGACGGCGGCGTGTCACAGGAAAAAAGGCAGCGATTTTGCCCGAAAATGCATGGACTCCATGGACCCTGTGGACTTTGTGGACTCAGTAAGCGCAAGCCGACCGGTCTCACTGAGGGCGAAATCATCCCGTGGCGAGGGACCGTGACAGGTGTTCGGGGGCGATGCGAGCGATGGCGTTTCTGCACAGACCGGTGCGCTCGAATTCCGTGATGTTTTCGAGCGTGGTCACCGCGAGATGATTGAGCGAAGCTTGCGTGAGTTGGCCTTGGTGATTGGTGATAACGACGTTGGGAAAGGCCATGAGCTTTGGAAGAATGCCGGCGATGGAGATTGCGGCAGGTGGTTCTTGGGCGTAGAGGTCGGTTTCTTCTTCGAACAGGTCGAGGCCAAGATAGCCGAGCTTGCCGCTCTTGAGGGCCTCCAGAACCGCAGTTGGGCTAAGGAGCGCGCTCCGGGAGGTATTGATCAGCATGACGCCGTCTTTCATTTCTTTCAAGGCTTTGCGGCCGATGAGGTGATAGGTGTCTGGGGTCAGGGGGCAATGGAGAGTGATGAAATCGGATTGGGCCAACAGCTCGTCGAGCGCGACGTAGACGCCGTGGGCTTCGAAGGAGAGGTTGGGGATGAGGTCGTAGCCAAGGACATTGCAGCCGAACCCTTCGAGAATCCGCGCGACGGCGCGCCCGATGGACCCCGTGCCGATGATGCCCGCGGTCTTATCGTTCAATTCGAGTCCGATAAGGCCGTCTCGAGCAGGATTTCCGTCCCTTACACGCTCATAGGCACGCGGAATTCCGCGACTGAGTGTGAGGATGAGCGCGAGGGTGTGTTCCGCTACCGCGTGGGGTGAACAGGCAGGGACACGCACAAGGGAGAGGCCTCTCTCCCACGCCGCCGCAAGATCCACATGATTGAGGCCTGAGCAACGAAGCGCAATGAGACGCGTGCCGCCGGAGGCCAGCGTTTCGACTACGTCTGAGTCCAACAGGTCCCCGGCAGAAGCGCACACACAGGGATAGCCTTTGGCCAAGGGGACCGTCTCCGCGTTCAGTGGAGACTCGAAGTAGGTAACGGGATGTCCGAAGGCGCTATTTGCACTGGCAAAAGCCCCTTCGTCATGGGGACGGGTGTTGAATACGGCAACGCGCATTTCGATGGCTCCAGGTCTTTCCACCGGACAGCGAATCTTCGGAAGGAGGCGCACTGTCGCCTCCAGCGAAATAATCTTAGTGTGCGTCCGGCGGTAGAGTCCAGCATGACGCAAGGCTCAGGACTGTTCGGGCGCTTCAGTAGACCGCGCCGTGATCGCCGAGCGCGGCGCGGGGTAAACCGCAGACTGCGCGCTACTGACAAGTCCCGGGAAAACCCAACGGCGGTCACATCCATGCGCCGGGTTCGGCAAACCAGGCGCTGAATTGCAGGCTACGAATACAGGTACTCTGCGCAGAAGCGAGAACGAAGACGCCCGGCTGCCGACAGGTGTGTCGGCGGAGAACGGGCTACAAGATGCAGATTTCGTCTCTCCTTAATTGACCACCCATGTGCAAGGAGTGTAAGATCCGCCTTCGGGTATCCTGTTACAATCGGAAGCTGACGTTCGGGGAAGGGGTCGTTTTGCGTCTTTTCTCGCGCCGTTTCGCGGGAAGAGACTGGAGACGCTTAGTGCCATGCCCCATTCCGGCGTATTGCTTTGGATCTTGGGTGAACTATGAGCGTATTTGGGTTGGATATTGTCCCGTCCGCCGTCTGCATCTATCCGGAACAGGCTTCAAAACATGAAGCCTTGGACTTTCTGGTCGATGCCATAGCCTCGTCGGGCGCTGTCTCCGATCTCGACGAGTTTCGCCGCGCGGTCCACGAACGTGAGTCCGTCATGAGCACCGGCATCGGATCCGGCGTCGCCATTCCCCACGTGCGCATCGACGCCATCCGGCGCGCAACCGTGGGCGTGGGCATTTCCCACAGCGGCATCGATTTCAATACGCTCGACGACAAGCCCGTCAATATCATTGTATTGTTCGCCATGCCGTCGGGATCCCAAAAGGAATATCTTTTCCTGCTTGCCCAGGTGATGACCGCGATGAAGCAGGACGGTTTTCGCCAAAGTCTTGCCGATTGCACCACTCCCGAAGAGGTTGTGACTTTGCTCAACAGCGCCAAGGGCGGTTGAACACTCCGCGTCATAAGCGACCCAATCTGCCCCTCTCTGCGACGCGTGCCACTTCGCCAGCCCAGCCGACTTCGCCGTTCGTCAAACTGCCAATTCTTCTACACCAAAACCTTGAGTCCAGCGCAGCCCGAAAGGGCCTTTGGCAAAAGTATGCACTTGCTGCTAAATGTTTATTTCTATTAAAATCAATTCTAGCAGGCTTATCAATAAAACAATAGTTCCATTTTGGTGTAATTCGTGCCGCTTCATCCAAATCCTGCCACTACGGCCACATCTGTGGTTTTAGGTCAAGTCTCGCTCCGGCAAAAAGTGACAGATCTTCTCCTCCAGTTCGTCACTTTGCCTCTCCCTCCGCACCCCGCGCCATCCTTCTATTTCATTATCCAAATCGACTCACGCTGATCGCCCGCGCCGAAACCTGTCATTTATACGCCCGAGGGGATCTGCATATGGATTGGGTGCCGCCCGAGATTCGCAGTCGCCTCACACGGATTCGCACCTTGTTTCGTGCTTAGCGAACGACCCAGCGCTTGCGTTATACTCAACTCGATCTCCATAGTGTCGTAGCGCGCATCGAGTAATTGCACACGTGCCAAACCGAACGTATACTGTAGGGCATCGGATGGAGGAATTGAGATGGACCCCTTAACCGTTGTCCTCCGGTCGATACGTCGCCGGCTGTCGTTGAGACTATGGCTTAACTCGCTCAGCACCGGCATGCTCCTCACTTTTTCGCTGGCCTGCCTTTGGCTGAGCATCACCCGGCTTTTCCCCATGCTCGGCGACCCGATCCCCGTGGGCGCGATTCTTGTGGCGGCGGGCATCCTGTGGGCGACCGTATACACGTTGCTCAAGCGACCGAGTGAATTGCAGTCGGCCGTCGAAGCAGACAAGCGTCTGGGACTTCAGGAACGCCTGACCAGTTCGCTCGAGTTGGCCGGCGTCCATACGCCTATGGTAGACGCGGTTCATTCCGACGCGCGCTATTATTTGGGCAAGATTGTTCCCCACCGCGACTTTCCGGTTGGTCTGCCGCGCCGGATGCGCTACCTCACGATTCCCGTCATGCTGTTCGCCGTGGGGTACCTGCTTCTTCCCGAGTTCGATCTCTTTGGACAACGCGCCCGTGAGGCTCAGGCCAAGCAGAATGAGTTGGCCATGCGCGAGCACGCGGAGCGGCTCCGCGTCGCGGCGCAACCGGTGAAGGAGGCCGCGGCCCAGGGCGACGAGAATCTGAAGGAGATTGCCGAAGAGGTCGAGCGCATCGCGGAGAAACTGCAAGCCGGCGAATTGACCGAGAAACAAGCCACCGCGAAATTGAGCAACGTCATGACCGAGTTGGCGGAGCGCCGCGAGCAGATGGCAAATCAGGCCAAGCTACCGCAGATGAAGGGTGACCCTTCGCGGCTTGAGATGACCAAGGAGTTGGCCCAGAACATTCAGAAGGGCAATTTCGAGAAGGCCGCCGCGGAAGCGCAGAAGATGATCGAAAAGCTGAAGTCCGGAGAAATGACGCCGGGCGAACAGACAAAGCTGTCGGAGGAGCTGAAAGAGCTCTCGAAGATGCTTGGCGGCCAGAATTCCGAATTGGGCAAGGCCCTGGAAAACATCGCCTCGGGCCTGAGCATGAAGGACATGGAGAACGCGCTCAAGGAACTTGAGAAGCTCAATTTGTCCATGGAAGACCTGAAAGCCATGATGGAACAGATGAAGAAGCTCGAAGCCTGTATGAGCAAGTTCGGTGACTGCCGCGCGAAGATGTGCAAGGGGGATTTTGCCAAGTTCTGCGCATTGTGCAATGGCAAGGGGTGTGCCTCCTGCAACGGTCAAGGCCTCGGCATGCGCGGTCCGGGACGCGGCCAGGGGAACAGTATCGGAGAGCTTCCGGACGTGGACGGCCAGTATGACCCGAGCATGCTTCCGGGAGATATGACCAAAGGGAAGATCCTCGCCGATTTGATGCAACGTTCCGCACCGCAAAAAGAGGGGGACGCCGAGAGGAGTTTTTCGACGGAGGCCCTTGTGCAAGTGCAGCAACAATCCGAACAGGCATTGACGAAGGAAGAGATTCCGCCTGGCGCCCGCGAATACGTGCGCCAGTATTTCGGGTCGCTCGAACCGGATTCGGCAACCGCGCAGCAGTAAGCCATAATTCATTCAATGTCGATGACGCCGAGCCGGAGGGAACCGATCCGCGTGACTCGCCGAACCTTTCTTGCTTCCGCCGCGATTGCCATGGTGCATGGCTGTGCCCAGTCAGGAGGGGCAAAGGGTCGCGTATTATCGTGGGGACAATCGGGCACGCGCGTGGGCATGTTTATAAGGCCGCGCGCCGTGGGCGCAACCGCGACCGAGTTGTATGTGGCGGACACGACGGGAAGGGTGCAAGTCTTCGACCACGACGGCGCATTCAAACGCAAATGGTCCATGCCGTCAGCGGAAAACGGCACGCCCACGAGCGTCACATTCGCGAACGACGGACGTGTCCTCATCCCGGATACCCATTATAGCCACATCACCGAGTACACGCCCGAAGGGCAGTTGCAGCGCCAATGGGGGTCCACCGGCACAGGCGACAACGAGTTCATCTACCCCACGGACATTGCGGAAGGCTCTGACGGCACACTCTACATCTCCGAATACGGGACTGGCGCGGAGCGTGTCCACGTCTTCGACGGCAAGGGCAACTACCTGCGCCAATGGGGCAAACATGGAGAGAACCCAGGCGAGTTCTCCCGCCCGATGGCCATCGCGTTCGCCAAAGACATCGTTTACGTCTGCGATACGGCCAACCATCGCATTCAGTGCTTCACCCCAGACGGCAAGTTTATCCGCAGCATGGGAGGCGCAGGAGCCGAACCGGGGCGGCTAAAGTTTCCCCATGACCTTGCGCTTGCCCCAGGCGATGCGCTCGTGGCCTGCGAATATGGCAATAACCGTCTTTCTATCTTCGGATTGGACGGGACTTTCCGTTCTTGCTTTGGAGAACCAGGGCGCGAACCGGGCTTGTTTGCGGCACCCCGCGGAATCGCGATTTCTCCGAAGGGTTTCTTGTTCGTAGCGGATACCGATAATGACCGAATTCAGCGCTTTGCCTGGGAGGAGGTCGCGTGAACTGGCTTATCGACCTCCTGGGCACACTCGACCTCAAGTACATCCGGTTCACGTTCCCGCTGGGCTTGGGGTTTCTGCTGCTCCTACCTTGGACAGTCTGGCTTGGAGCCAAGCTGCGGTCGCTGTCGTCAACGCGCAAGTGGACGGCCATCGTCCTGCGCTGTCTCGTGCTGCTCTGCATGATCTTCGCGCTCGCCGGGGCCGAGCTGGTCAAGATTAACGACAAGCTTGCCGTCTTCTTCCTGCTCGACCGCTCGTACAGCATCCCCGAACCCACGCGCGCGGCCGCGGAACAGACGGTGAAGACGATGACCCAAGCCAACATGACGACCAAAGACGAGGCCGGCATCGTCGCGTTCGGAGAGAACCCGAGCATCGAGCTCAGCATGGGGCCGACCCTGGAACTCGACACCGTGCAATCCTATGTGGGCGGCGAACAAACGGATATCGCCGCCGCGATTCGGCTTGCCATGGCCGCATTTCCTCAGGGCTACATGCGCCGTATCGTCGTTCTCAGCGATGGCAACGAGACGTATGGCTCGGCGCTGGAAGAGGCGAAGCTCGCTCAATCGGCGGGCGTATCGGTCGACGTTCTGCCTATCGTGCTCGGCGAGCAACCGGAAGTGCGCATGCGCGAAGTGTCGTCTCCCAATCGCGTGAATGCCGATGAACCTTTCAAGCTCCGCGTCGTAGTGGAAGCCGATCAGGATAGCCAGGCCACGCTGCGCTTGTATCAGCGCGGGCGCGAAGGGCGTCAACTCATGCAAACGGCCCCGGTAACCTTGCAGAAAGGGGACAACGCTTTCCTGCTTCCATTGGAGCTGAGCAACCCCGGGTTCTACGAGTACGAGGCCATCGTCGAATCCACGTCGGACACCACGTTTGCGAATAACGAGGGCCGCTCGTTCTCCGTCGTCTACGGCGAACCCAGCGTGCTCTACATCGATGCCGACTGGGAACACAGCCAACGGCTGTTGCCCGCGTTGCAGGCCGAAGGCGTGCACGTCACGCAAGGCGACCTGGGAAGCATGCCGACTTCGCTTGCCCAGTTTCAGAATTTCGATGCCGTGGTGTTGTCCAACGTGAGCGCAACCGACCTTTCGACCGATCAGCTCAACGCCCTCGAAGCCATGGTTCGCGACCTGGGGATTGGGTTGGTGATGATCGGCGGCCCCAACTCCTTCGGGGCAGGCGGCTATCACCAAACGCCCGTCGAGCGCGCGCTCCCTCTCAACATGGACCTCACCCAGCGCAAGGTGCTCCCGCAAGACGCGCTCGTGACGATTCTCCACACGTGCGAATTCCCGGACGGCAACGCCTGGGCGCGCGCGATTGCCTCGTCTGCCCTTGAAGTCCTTTCCTCTCAAGACCTCATGGGCGCAATCGCCTACGACTGGGAGCAGGGCGAATCGTGGTTGTATGAACTCCAGCCCGTTGGAGACAAATCGGCCATGCGCGCCGCCCTCAACACGACGCGTATCGGCGACATGCCCGACGTAGCCCCCACGCTCAAACAGGCCTACGACGCCCTGAAAGACTGCACGGCCTCCGTCAAGCGCGTCATTGTCATCTCCGACGGCGACCCCGGCGCCCCCCAAGCAAGCCTGCTCAAGGACCTTGCGGACGCGACGATCTCCGTTAGCACGATCTGCATCAATCCGCATCAGCAGTCCGACCAGGACATGCTGCGGTGGGTCGCGTATCAGACAGGCGGCAACTACTACTACGTCACCGATCCGCGCAAGCTGCCTCAGATCTTCACCAAGGAAGCGGCCGTCGTGAAGCGCGGGCTCGTGGTTGAGAAGCCGTTTGTGCCCAAGGTCACTTATGACTCGGAGATACTTCGCGGTATCGCCCCCGACGCGTTCCCTTCGCTGCTTGGCTATGTGGCGACGACCCCCAAGGACAGCGCCATCGTCTCCATGATCTCCCAGGACGACGACCCGGTGCTCGCGCAATGGCGCTATGGCCTTGGCAAGTCCGTGGCGTTCACGTCGGACGTGACCAGCCGCTGGGCGCCGGATTGGCTCAACTGGGAAGGATTCAACCAATTCTGGTCGCAAACCACGCGCTGGGCCCTGCGCGAGACCAGTCCCGCGAGCTTTTCCGTGGATACGCGCGTGAAAGACGGAAAGGGCCACGTGCGAATCGATGCCGTGGACGACCAAGGCCGTTTCGTGAATTTCCTTCGCCCCGAGGGCGTCGTCACGGGACCGCCGCCGCAATTCACGCGAGGCGAGCTTGGCCTTATCCAAACGGCCCCCGGTATCTACGAGGGTGCGTTTCCGCTGGACGGTTCCGGCACGTACATGGTCAACCTGACCTACGAGCGCGAAGACGGGTCGCGCGGCATGATGGTCACCGGTCTCTCGATGAACTACTCGAAAGAGTACGAATACAACACGACCAACATCGCCCTTCTTGAGCAACTGGCCTCTGTGGGCGGCGGCCACATTCTTGAACCAACGGCAAATCCGTTCGAACACAACTTGACGACCACGCCCGCGATTACCCCGATTTGGCCCTACCTGCTCGCGGCTGCCGCGTGCCTGTTCCCACTCGATGTGTTCGTGCGCCGAGTCGTTGTCGACTTCACGATCGTCTTCCGATGGGCGCTGGCATTTCTTCGTATGCTGCCGGGCATCAAACGCTTGATCCCGAAGCCAAAACCCAAACGTGCTCCGTTCACCGGCGTGTATGGAATGGGAACGCAAGCCGCCACGACGCTATCCTATGAACACGTGCGCGGCGCAATGCCAACGAGTTTGCAGGACCTTCCCGCGGGCGTACCGAGCGATGCGCTCACGGAAGGGACCGATGCTTCCGCGGCCTCGGAACCGCAGCAACAGCGAAGCGATTACACAACTCAACTGCTTGCTGCCAAGGAGCGTGCGCTCGACAAGCGGATGCGGCGCGGCAAGCAGGAAGACGACAAATAGAATGCATTCGATAGACTCGACTGAAATGACAGCGCTATCCGAAACCGAGAGGAGAGGGTCGCATGGATGTGCATAAGGACGCGGAGGAATTCCGCAACAATTTCCAAAAACTGCACGACGAAATCGCAAAGGTCATCGTCGGTAGCGAGTCCGTCATCGACGGTGTGTTGACCTGCCTGTTCGCGGGCGGGCACTGCTTGCTGGAAGGCGTGCCGGGCTTGGGAAAGACCCTGCTCGTGCGGACGCTGAGCGAGGCCTTGAGCCTCCAGTTCTCGCGCATCCAATTCACGCCCGACTTGATGCCTGCCGATATCATCGGCACCAACATCATCGCGGAGAGTGACGAAGGCGGGCGCGAGTTCCGATTCCGCCCCGGTCCAATCTTCTCGAACATTGTGCTTGCCGACGAAATCAATCGCGCCACGCCCAAGACGCAGTCCGCGTTGCTCGAAGCGATGCAGGAGCACACCGTGTCGGTGGCGCGCCAGATCCACATACTCGAAGAACCATTCTTCGTGATGGCCACGCAAAATCCAATCGAGATGGAAGGCACGTATACGCTGCCCGAGGCGCAACTCGACCGTTTCTTCTTCAAATTGCTGGTGGCCTCCCCTTCGCAGAAGGACTTGACCACGATCCTCGAACGCACGACCCAACGCGACCTCCCCCACGGGGAACCCGTCATGGACGCGGCCAGTATCAAACGCTGGCAAGCGCTCGTGCGCGACGTGGTGTCCGCGCCGCAGGTGACCGACTACGCCGTCCGGCTCGTCATTGCCACGCAGCCGCGCAGCCCGTTCAGCACCGAGATGATCAACAAGTACGTGCGATTCGGCTCCAGCCCGCGCGGCGCACAGGCCCTTCAGTTGAGCGGAAAGGTCAACGCGTTGCGCGCCGGCCGCTACAACGTCAGCTTCGAAGATATCCGTCTTTCCGCGTTGTCCGCGCTGCGGCATCGCCTCATTCTCAATTTTGAAGCCGAAGCCGATGCCGTCACAACGGATGACGTCGTCGCGGACTTGTTGGCCAAGGTGGAAACGAGCGCAAAGGTCGCGTAAGGAATCAACCCGTGTCCGATGTGACAACAGCCGACACCTTGCTTGAACCCGACTTCCTGCGGAAGCTGGAGCGTCTCGCCATATCCGCGCGCAAGGTCCAACTGGGCCTGGCCAAGGGCGAACGCAAGAGCAAGCGGAAAGGCAGCAGCGTGGAATTCGCGGACTACCGCGACTACGTTCAAGGCGACGACTTGCGCCATGTCGATTGGAACATCTTCGGCCGCCTCAACGCCCTCTATCTCAAGCTCTTCCAAGAAACCGAAGACCTGACGGTCCATCTCCTCATCGACGCCAGCCGGTCCATGGCCTACGGGACTCCGGCGAAGATCGACTTTGCCACCAAGCTCGCCGCCGCCATCGGCTACGTCGGACTCATCGGCTACGACCGCGTTAGCGCGGAGGCCTTTTCGCAGGCAGGTTCCGTTCGCCTCACTCCGTGCAGGGGCAAAGCGAAGGCGCGCCAGCTCCTCTCATTTCTCTCAAGCGTGACGCCCGAAGGCGCCACCCAACTGGAGCAGTCCACCCACACCTACATCATGCGAAACCGCGCCAAGGGCGTCGCCGTTCTATTCTCGGATTTGTTGGACCCCGAGGGTTTCGAACCGGGCCTTCGCAAACTCCAGCAATCGGGGTCGGACTGCTACGTCGTTCATGTGCTCGCGCCCGACGAGATTGAACCGCCCATTGTGGGCGATTTGCGCCTGGTCGACAGCGAAACCGGCGGCTTCGTCGAAATCTCCGCCAGCCCCATGCTGGTAAAACGATATACCGACAACCTCGCGGGGTTCTGCGAATCCATCCGCAAGTTCTGTCTCGCGCGAGGAATTGGTTATATCTTCGCGCCCAGCGACACCTCGTTCGAGCGCCTGACGCTTGAGGTCATGCGACGAGGAGGCCTCTTCCGATGAACGCCGCATGGACTCGATTCCTGGCAGGAGCAGAACGAGCGCTCGGCACCGCCTTTCTTGCGCCGCCGTTCTTGTGGTTCCTGGGTCTCATCCCCATCTTCATCATTCTCTACTTCCTGAAACTTCGTCGCACGCCCGTCGTGATTTCGAGCACCTTGCTTTGGATGAAGAGCCTGCAAGACATTACCGCCAACGCTCCTTTCCAGCGCCTGCGGCGCAACTTGCTGCTCCTCCTCCAAATCCTCGTCCTGCTTCTCGCCGTCCTTGCGTTGGCGCGCCCGTTTGTAAAGGCAGAAGGAAGTGCGGGCCGCAACCTGTGCCTGCTCGTGGACCGCTCGGCGAGCATGAAGACCAACGAAGGAGGCCGCCCGCGTCTTGACCTCGCGAAGCAGGAAGCAACACGCATGGTCGACGAAATGCAGCGCGGCGACAAGGTCATGCTCGTTTCCTTCGCGGACAAGGCCGACGTGCTTTGCGAATTGACTGACGACCGCCCTCGCTTGCGCGCCGCTATCAACGCAATTCAAGCCACCGACACGCAGACCAAAGTTCGGGACGCCTACTTCGTCGCCTATTCGCTCCAACTGACCACGCCGGACCTCCATTCCGTGATCATCAGCGATGGCGATATCGCAGACCTCGATGAGATCGTCCCGCGCAACTTCGGCCCCGTGCGGCAAGTCTCGGAGCAATCGACCGAGGCGCGCGCGCGTTTTTACGACTTGAGCTTCGTACAGGTAGGCGCAAGCGTCAACAACGCAGGCATTGTCGTGTTCAGCCTACGCGAGCCCAGCGAAGGCACGACAGGCGACCGCCAGTGTCTTGTACTTGTCCACAATGCGGATACGAAACCGCTGACAACGACAGTCACTCTCCATTTCGAAGACACCACGCTTGCCGTCGAAGAAATCTCCGTGGAGCCGGGGCAGGATTCCGAACTTGTTTTTCGTCTACCCGAAGTGGGCGAAGGAATTCTCAAAGCCGTCCTCGACCACGAAGACGACTTTCCCTTGGACAATACGGCTTGGCTTTCGCTTCGCCCCACTGTGAAGATCCGAACCTTGGTCGTCGCCGAGGCCTCCGCGACGGGCACCTATTTCTTGCAGCGCGTGTTGTCTCCCGACCCGCGTGTCGAACTCAGCACCATCGCCCCCGGGGCCTTCACGGACACGAACGAATTCGACCTTATCGTTTTCTACGGGTTTGCTCCGGAGAAACTCCCCGCGGGAACACTGCTCTTTATCAACGCCCTTCCTAAGCTCGATGGCTTGGGAGCCGATACCACGATTGAGAATCCGCCGGTGTTGTCGGTGGATGCCGAGCATCCGCTGCTGCGATTCAACGTCAATCCCGGAAATGTCGCGATTCGCTCCGCCATGCACGTCGCTTTGCCGGATTGGGCACGCCCCGTGGTGTCCACTACGGGCGGCGCGCTCATAGGCGACATCTCGCGCGGCGGCCAACGCATGGCCTTCATTGGATTCGATATCGCCGAATCCGATTGGCCGCTCAATCTCTCCTTCCCGCTCTTCTTCCAAAATGTGCTCGCGTGGACTACGCGCGCGGCGTTGAGCGGCGAGGTCTCCGTCGCCGCGGGCAAGCCGCTGACACTCGTCGCCGAGCCTGACATCGGCACGGCAACCGTGGCCCGGCCGGACGGGTCGAGCGAACAAGTCGCCCTCGATCCGATGCGCCCTGTCTATTTCAGCAATACCGGCCAAATCGGCGTGTACACCGTTGGCTACGGAGAGCGCAAGGAACGTTTCGCCGTGAATTTGCTCGACAAGGTCGAATCCTCGATCGGTCCTTCGGATAAGCTCGCTATCGGCCAGGGCGAATTTGAAGCCGAGCGCGGCCGCATTCGACAGAATCGCGAGTTGTGGCGGTATCTCCTTGCCGCCGCGTTGTGCGTGATCGCCTTGGAGTGGTGGTTGTTCAGCAGGAGGGCGTGGATGTGAGGAGATTCGGAGTTGTGGCGCTGCTCGGTTGCGTGGTCGCGTGCGCGAGTGCGTGGGCGCAAGAGGACGCGCCGATGCATGAGGGCCAATTCACCATTGAAGTTCCGCCGCGGTTCATCACGGCGTATCGTGACGGTGCATGGGTGCCCGTGGACGTTGTCGTCAACAACAACCGCAAGGATATCTCGGGCTTCGTGCAGGTCGATCTTCAGTCCGCGCTGGGGGCGCAAAGTCCGGTATATGCCATACCGGCAGAATCCCCCAAGGCATCCCGAAAACGGTTTCGCGTGTACTGCAATTTGTCCGGGACCACGGAGATACAGGCAGGCGTCTATCAGAAGCGATGGCGCTCCGTCGACATGCCCATGCGTATCACCCTTCGCCCCATTGACCCACTGGACATGCTGGTCATGGTTATCGACGACGACGGGCCTGCCTACGGGTTCCTGTACTCGGCACTCCAGAAGGGGGCAGCGCAACGCGCCATCCACCGGATTGAGATCCGAAGCAACGAACTCGACCTGCTTCCCGAGCAATACGCCTGCTACGAATCATACGACGCGATCATCATGGGCAAAACGGACCCAGCCGCCATTACCGCCGAGCACCGCGCGCTTCTGGAAAAGTACGTCCGGGAAGGTGGCGTGCTCATCGTGTGCACGGGCGAATTCGGCACACGCTACCAGGGCACGTGGCTGGAAGATCTTGCGGGCGTCCGCATCGCGGGCCAAACCACGATGAACGAAAAGGAATTGGCCGAGGCGACTCTCTCCCCGGAGGCGCAATCCGGCGCGCGGGAAGACAAGCAGGTTGCGCTGTCTCAACTAACGCCCATGCTTCCCGAGGTGACCGTGCGCGGCAAGAGTCCCGTTCTCGCAACGCGCCGTCCGCTGGGTGGCGGCTATGTGGCAGTCTTGGGCGTCGACGCATCCGGGAAGTCACTCCAAGAATGCTCGGGATACTTGGAAATCTGGCGGGAGCTTTGCGAATGGCGCCCGCGTGTCCCCCGTCCCAACGTCGATGGGGCCGTTCAGCACTTCACTCAGGCCATGCCATCGATCACCGGCGTCCGCATCGTGCCTCGTTCCACGGTCATCATCTTCCTCGGCCTCTACATTCTGGTCGGGGTTATCGGCAATTGGATCTTCTGGAGTCTACTGAAGCGACGTGAAATGGCTTGGGTATGCCTCATCGTTTTCAGTTTCGGGTTCACTGGTTACGCCCTCGTGTTTGGAACCGCCGGACGCGCAAAGTCGACGGAGATGCACGAGATCGGCATCGTGCGCCTGCCCCTCCACGCCAACTCGGCTCACCTTGACGCGGTGACGGGAATTCTCTCCGCCCGGTCGTCGGAGTTCACGTTCGATCTGGCGTATCCCGGCGCATTGGTATCGGAATCCACCGCGAGCTCTCCGTATATGCAGCGGGGGGGATCGCCGTTTGGGGCTTCGCTGCGCCCAAGCCGCTACGTACTCGATCAACCTCCCCGCCTGGAGGACTTTCAGGTGGGCGCGAGCGTATTTCGCGTCTGCAACGTGGAAGCGGACACGACCGTCACGGGCGGCGTGCAGGGCGTTCTCACGTTCGACAAGAGCGGACTTCACGGTACGCTTACGAACTCCACGGAATGGCAGATGGACTCCGCCGCCTTGTTCTTCAAAGGGTCTCTGCTCATTATCAACGGCAGAGGACCTGAGTGGCAGGTGGACATCAAGCCCGATGTGCTCGAGAATCCTCCATCGGCACAGGAAGAAGATCCGAACATGTATATGTTGGGATACCGCGGAGTCTCGCGCGAGAATCCGCAGTCTCTTCGTCCGCAGCTTACCCGCACGGTGCTTGCGGACCCTGATTTCCCCGGACTCCTGAATGCGGCAATGCCCCCAATGCTCTGCGGGTGGTCAAGCCAGGCCGACCTCAGCGGCGTGATCCCCTCCGCCGATATGAAGCGCACATCGCGCCAAACGCTCATTCTCGCGGATGTCGAGGTTGTCTACGACGGGATAGTCGAGAATGCCGTCACATCGCTGACGGAGAGTTACGACAATCCCATCGTCCAGGATCAGATGCAGCGCGCACGGCGAGGCAGTGGCGCGTACTATCCGATGGGAGGCTCTTTCTACAACATGACGCCTCTCAACACGAATACGCCCGTCGAGTTCAATCTACGCATACCGCAACCTTTCGTGGATACGCCAGGCGCGGTGGTTTACGTCGACCTGTATTGGCAGTCGGACAATAGCTCGATCATCTATCGCCCTACGTTGGCGCAGCCCGATTGGACCCAAAGCCACGTGGCGAAGACCGCCTCCGGGGCACGAAGCCGCTCGGTCAGGCAATCGGGAAATGCGGTCAATCAGACCACGTACCGCATAGACGATTGGCGAACCTATTACGATGCGACGAAAGAAACCATGAACGGCACGATTGCTTTCGAGGGATCGTCCCGCGGCCCCAATCAGGGAAGATGGGGCAACTACTGGGCCGTTGGACGAATAGAGGCTCCCAAAGAGACGACAAACAGGGGATGGGTACCATGGCAATAATCGAAACGGTCGCCTTGACAAAACGCTACAACGACTTCGTTGCGCTCTGTGACTTCAACCTCGAAATCGAAGAGGGCGACCTTTTTGGATTCATCGGCCCCAATGGGGCTGGGAAGACAACGACGATCCGCATTCTATCGACGCTCCTGGAGCCTACCTCCGGAATGGCCATGATCGACGGCATCGACGTGACCCGCAAGCCCTACGAGATCAAGAAAATCCTTGGCTACATGCCCGACTCCTTCGGTGTGTACGACGGCATGCGTCTGCGCGAGTATCTTGATTTCTTCGGGGCCGCCTACAAGATCCCGAGCAAGAAGCGCAAGGTCATCATCGACGACGTGCTCGAACTCACGGACCTCACCGGCAAGGCCGACGATTTCGTCAGCGCGTTCTCGCGAGGCATGAAACAACGCTGTTGCCTTGCGAAGACGCTACTCCACGACCCGAAAGTTCTGCTGCTCGACGAGCCCGCCAGTGGACTCGACCCGCGCGCGCGCATCGAAATGCGCGAACTCCTGAAGACCCTGCAGCGCATGGGAAAGACTATCCTCATCTCGTCGCATATCCTCTCCGAGTTGGGCGACATGTGCAACAAGATCGGCATCATCGAGCACGGCAAGCTCTTGGCCGCGGGCGAATACCGCTCCATCCTCAACAGCATGAAGCAGGAACGGGAAGTGCGCATCGATGTCCTGGATGGCGCAGTGACCGCGATGCGGATTTTCGAGGAGACTCCAGGACTCTTCAACATCGAACAGTCCGGAAACGAGTTTCACATGAATTCCAACCTCGACCGGTTCGAGTTGTCGAGCCTCAATACGAAGTTGGTCCAGGCCGGTGTGCAAGTACTGACGTTTGCGCAGGAGGAAGGGTCGCTCGAAGACGTGTTCCTGCAAATCACCAAGGGAGGCTTGTGAGTTGCGGTTCGTCTTCCCCACGACGGCGATAATCAAGCGCGAGTTCATGGAGAATCTGCGCCGGACGCGCATGTTCTACTCTCTGCTCTTACTGCTGAGTCTTGCCGTATTGACAACTACCTCCAATTGGCCGGCCGACCGCTTGGTCCTTCAAGAAGCTGCTGCCGTGTCGCAGACCTTGATCATGATGATCACCGTCTTGCTCTTCTACGGATGCGCGCTGATCGTTCCCGCGCTCGGCGCCGCGAGTATCGTCTCCGAGCGCGAACAGGACACCTTTGATCTCCTGTACCTAACCCTTATTCGCCCGCGCTCCATCCTCCTGGGCAAGCTGTTCAACACCTGCGGCGTCTACATGCTGGTCGTCGTGGCCGCGTTGCCGGTCTATGCAAGCGCCCTCTTCGCCGTGGGTCTCGACACGCAGCAGCTCGCGTATTCCTTTGTCCTGCTGCTTATGCTTGCGGCATTCTGCGGCACCGTCGGCATTGTAATGTCTACCGTGTTCAAGCGTGGCGTGGTCGCCCTCGTCGCCTCCTATGTCCTAATCGCGATTCTTATGGGCGGACCCAAGTTCTTGTTCGAAGCATTCGCCTACACCCTCAACGTGGGCTACTACCCACGATCGTTTGCGAATCTCGCAGCCTCCGGTGGCTCCACCTCCTTGTTTACCTACGTTTCGCCGGCGGGCACGGCCCTAGCCCTCTTCACCGGCTTCCTATCGACAACAACATTCGCGCTGGCCCTGCTTGTTCAAGTGCTCCTATGCACCCTGGGAATTTCGTTTGCCTCGCGGCGTCTCCGTAGACAAGCCGCCCCCAAACGCATTCGCAATGAGAAAGTTATCGACGACGCAGCCGTCCTAGAAGCGCGGCGCAAGCAATTCCCCTACTACCTGATCGACCCGTCTCGCCGACGTCCGACCATCGAGGATGGACGCAACCCCATGCTCGTGCGCGAAATCCGTTGGGGGCTTTTCGCGCGGGGCACGACGCTCGTCCGCGTCTTCTATGTAACAATCACGGTCTTCGGCTTCTTGTTCATCGCCATGACCATGTTTGTAGACCCCGGCGGCTACTACACCTCATTTGCGCTCGGGATTTGCCTGGAACTTCTCGCCTTAGTCAGTTTCGCGCCCATTATCATGGCCAACGCCTTCACCAAGGAGCGCGAACTCGGCAACATCGATATGCTCCGCATGACGCTCCTGAACCCACGCGACGTCGTGCGCGGAAAGGCCGTCGCCGGTGTCTTGACCCTTGCCCCTCTCATTTGCGCCATAGCCCTTGCTTCCGTGCCGGTCTTCTTCGTGGAAAGCCGCTTCGCGGCCATGGTCTTCGCCTTCTACATTACGATGCCGGTCTGCGCGGCGCTTGCCGTAAGTCTGAGCCTCTTGATTTCCCTCATGTCGCGATACACTCGCACCGCGATCACCGCAGGCATCCTGCTCAATGCATTCATCTTTCTCGGCCTGGGTTTGCTGGCGTGGTGGTCCAAGTCAGTCTATGCAAACGCGTTCGGCTATTGGAACTCGTTCGGTGATCGCCAAACCAGCAATGATTATCTCCCCTTCCTCTCGCTGATTGGCGGCTACTTTGCTGCATTCAGCTCAAGTCGAGGGCCCGTGACAAACTGGATCCTGAGCCAATTTGCCTACCTCACCCTCGCGGCGTTTCTTCTGAAGATCTCAGAGTGGATCTTCAGGACGCGCCACATGCGAGACGTCTGACACATGACCTACGCACCTGAACTCCCCTTTCTCGCCCTCATCCGCCGCGACTTGCTCCGTGCGCTGCGGGGGCGCTTCTTGGCAGGCGCGATGATGCTTGCCTGCGGGATAGCCGTTGTCACCCTCATGGTTCTTTGGCCGGCGAACGATGATAGCTTGTCCCGATTCAGTGTCGTTGCGGAGGCCATCGTCATCTTGTTTGCTGCCTTGAGCGCAGCATCCGTCTGTCTCCTGCTTCCCGGCTTAGCCGGTGGAGCAATTGTCGAAGAGCGCAGTCTCGACACGTTCGACCTCATGCGAATGACGTTGGTGCGACCAATCGGCATTCTCGCGGGAAAGTTCGCAAACAGCCTAGGCGCGTTTCTCCTGCTCCTGATGGCCGTCTTGCCCCTGTTCTCGACAACCTACTTCCTCGTCGGCGTGGATTGGGACGCCCTGCTGGTCATCGCACTGGCGGTCACGGTAAGCGCCATTACCTGCGTGAGCATCGGGTTGGCTTGTTCTGCCTCCTACCGGACCCCTTTGGGCGCGACGATTGCCTCCTACATTTGGTGCGCCCTTGCGCTAGGCGGATATATGCTTCTCGTATACTTCGCGTTGGCGATGCTCTATCTCTTCAGTGATGAGACCTATTTCGAACCGGTTGCCGAGCGGACGCTCTTGGCCGCCTTTCGAACCACGCCCGTCTGCCTATTGTTCAGCGCCTTCAGAATGCCTATTGCAGTCCACATGCCGAGCGCGCTACTGATTCAGGCTATCGTGTCCACCCTCGCCTTGCTCGTGGCCTGGCGCAAGCTCTGTAAACCACCGCGCGACCTCGCCCTTCCTCACAGCGCACAATCGAGATGGAGCATCGTGCGCGTGAAGGTTCCCGCGGGCTACTCCTCAAGGCCCCGCGCACCCATTGCCGATCATCGCAATCCCATCTACATCCGGGAAACGAGGTGCACGGGACTCCTCAAAGGCGTGAGCCGATGGCGCATGATAGTGCTGTACGCAATGCTTGGGTTCATTGCCGTCGTCCTGTCCGCGGGCGTCTATTACGTATCCGAAGCGCCGATGCTCCCCGAAGAGCTGAATTCCATTGTCTCTTTCTTGTTCCAGTCGCTCTTCTGTATCGTAGTCGGGCTCGCTCCGGCGGTTCTCGCGACTTCCTTTGTTCGCGAAGATGAACAAAACACCAAAGACCTCTTGAATATGACCGCGCTCGCGCCTCATGAAATCGCAGTAGGCAAGATCAACGCAGGGGCCTACGGCTTGGCCAAGCTCTGTTTCCTTCTACTCGTCGCAGCATGGCCACTACTCGCAATTGTCGCCAAGTCAGCAAACGGGTGGCTGCAACTTATCGTCACTGCAGCATGGGCATTGCCCTGCATCATCGCATGCTTCGCCCTCGCATCCATCGCTTCCATGACCGCCCAGCGTACCGCGCTTGCCGTCCCGCTCGCCTACGGACTCTGTGCCGCGTACTTCTTCGGCCCGTCGTTCACCGTTGTCGGACTCTGTCAACTCCTGCGCTACTCTTCGGGAGTCAATGCAGCGGAGGACTTTGCAATTCTGCTGTCGCCCGTCATCAGCCAACTCGACTTGCTGGACCGCATGGGGCAACGCTCGCGCGAGGTTGGCATCGATTGGATTCCCTTTGCCGGTGCGCATCTGGTTGCAGCGCTGATCCTTGCTCGAATTGCCGTGCGGGGACGCACCGAATATTGGTTGAAACGCCCAATGCGAACCCATTCATGATTGTCCGAATACGCAACCGATGGCAGGCGCATCCCCTCCCCTTCGTGGCGCTCATCCGCCGCGAACTGCTGCGCAGTGTCCGCACGGTGCGCCTCTTCCTGGCGCTGGTCCTGCTGCTCGCCATCGGGACATTCGGCGTGATGGGCATGTGGCCCCGGGCCGACGTGCCCCTAATCATGGTTGGCAGCGCCTCCACGCAGATTGTGGCATGGTTCGGTATGCTGATACTTGGCGCAGCGTGTCTGCTCATTCCCGGCTACGCAGGCGGCGCGATACTTGAGGAGCGCAACCTCGATACGTTTGACCTTCTCCGCACCAGCCTCATACGCCCCTCGGGCATCCTGGCAGGCAAGTTCGTAAACATCCTCGGCCTCTTTGTACTCCTCATGCTCGTCGCAATGCCGCTACTTGCGACAACCTACTTCATCGTAGGCGTGAACGTGGAAGTCATGTTCTTGATGCTCGTGACCGTCTCCATCATCGCCGTTACATCCACCTCGATTGGACTCGCCTGCTCTTCCGTTCAGCACAATCCTCTTCGCGCCATCATCCATTCCTACCTCTGGAGCGCCCTCGCCCTCGGCGGCTACGTGATATTTCTGTTCCTTGGCGCGCTTGCCATCGAACTCTACCTGAACCCCGACAACGTCAACGAAAGACATCTTGAGGCTGCGGTTGAGTGGGGGTTTCGAGGATCTCCATTCTATCTACTCGATGGGGGGGCGCTTACAAGGGGACTAGGCGGACTGAATGCAATACTGACCGTTTGCGGGGTGCAAGCAATTTTCAGTTTCGTTCCTCTTTTGATTGCATGGCGGCGCTTGTGCCGCCCGAGCGAGGCGACTGTTCCTCAAGACGGCAAGGGATTCTTCCGGTGGAGCAAGAAGAGCAAGCCGCGCCTTCGAACGCGCATCTTCCGCGCAATGCCCACGCACCGTAATCCAGTCTTTCTGCGCGAATACCGGTATACCGGCCTCTTCCGCAACATGAAGCACTGGAAGAAGCTGCTGTCTATCATCTTGGTCGCAGGGGTTAACATTTCTCTCTTCTACCTTCTATACGTGTGGCGAGAAAGGCCAAGAAGCAGCAATGACTTCACAAGCATCACGTATGCGTGGAACGTCATCGTCGGTATGTTCATCGTCTTCTGCGCGCCCGCCGTGCAGGCAATGACCTTCGTACGCGAACGCGAACAGGACACCCGCGACCTGCTGCAAATGACCCTCCTCTCCCCCATGCAGATTGCATCCGGCAAAATGAAGGCGGGATTCGTACTTATTCTGCAGTTGTTCGCTTTTGCGTATCTCTGCTCGATACCCGTCTTGGGCATCGTCGCTCAGGCCAAATACGGGGGTACGATAACGTTGGCATTCGTCTTTTGGATCATGCTGTGCGCGCTCGCTTCCCTGGCCCTTGGCGCAATTGCCTCCATGCTGGTCCGGCGCACGTCTATCGCCGTTCCTTTCAGCTACGCGTCGACCGCCTTCTATTTCATGGGACCTTCCTTCATCGTGATAATCCTCAACGAGATGATAGATGGCGCTTGGTCTCCTTGGTCCAATCGGGCGGTCGAAAGCCTCGCCATACTCCTCTCCCCCGTATCAAGCGGCTTTCAGTTTGTCGGCGCTATCCTCGGGCGCGGTTGGGAAATGACCAACGATCCGTTCCTCTCCGAACCGTACCTGTTCTTCATCCACGTCTTGGCGGTCATGGCGTTCATCGCAGTCGCCATCAGCCTCGCACGCCGTCGCTGGCTCGGACGACAGCGGGGCGCATGAGACTCCCCGGTATCCCGCAACGCCTGCGTCCACCCTGGGCCTTCATGGCGATTGTCCGTCACCGCGTGCGACAGCAGGCTCGGAAGGCCACGCTCTTTGCGTGTTTGGCGCTTGCCCTCCTTCTTGCCTGCTGGATTCTCTATCGCATCTGGCCGGACTACCCTATGAGCTATTCGGATACCGTCACGAGCGGCAAGTTCTTCGCGCACTATACCGGCACTTTTCTACTGTTTGCGCTTTTCGCCATTGTGCCTTCAATAACGGCCCAGTCCCTTGTAGAAGAGCGCCTCAAGAACACCTACGACCTCCTCAAACTGACTCCTATCACCCCCTCCGGCATAATCGCCGGGATCCTGACAAGCGCGTTAGCCGTGTATCTCTTCCTTGCGATTGCCTTTCTTCCTCTGCTCGCACTGCAGACGTTTGCTTTCCCCTTCGACCTCGCTCCTCTGAAGCTCCCCTTGCTCCTCTTCCCCATATGCGCCCTCTCATGCGGCATAGGCGCGGTAGCCGTTTCGGCCTCCGCTCCCGATTCCCGCCACGCCTCCCAACGCGCCATGGCATGGTCTGCGTTCTGTCTTTTCGGATACGCTGTCCTGCCCTATCTTGGCGCGCTTGTTTATTCGCAGCGCACCCAAGATCCCGCCATCCTGCTTGGATTCGGCAGGACGCTGCTGTATACATCGCCTGCCGTGCTCTGCCTCAGCTATGCGTGGACACCGGTCCCGCCGGCTTCGGTGGCATCCAGCGTCGCCATACAAGCGTTCTTCGCGACCGTGGCCTATCTTGTCGCTCGCCGCGCAATCTCCCGCCCCTCACAGGTTATCGCGGCAACCGCGTCGGAATCGGGAGAGCCTCCCTCCTCAATCTCCAAAGCACTCCGCGCATCATCCCGCACGCACCGGCGAAAGCGCGGTCCAATTCCGGATTATTGGAACCCCGTCCTTCTTCATGAACTCAGACATGGAAAACTCCTGGAAAACGTCACTCCACTCAAGCGAATGATTGTGGTGCTGGCGCTTGCACTCTCCAATATGGCTTTCCTTGGCGTGCTGCTCACGAACAGAGAATTGCAGAGGTTCTCGGCCGTGTCGCAGTACTACGTCCTGGGTTGGTTGGGAATGCTCTCGGTCGTGGCCATTGTCTCCGCAATTCCTATGACCGCTCCGGCCTTCACCAAGGAGACTGAGGGGGAAACTAAGGACCAACTCCAACTCACACTGGTGAGCCCGTCACAGTTGCTCTTCGGAAAGGTCTTGGGCGGCGCCTACCATGCTCTGCTCGGCATGGGACTCGTCGCCCTCTCAAACCTACCGCTCTTCGCCCTCGTTGCAGCGCAACCGGTCCTGTGGCCAGTGCTCGCGGCGGGAACCGTAACCACTCTGGTCTGCGTGCTGACCGTTTCCACAATCAGCGCTTACGTATCGCTCCATGCACAAGCGACAAGTTCCGCCATCGCGCTTTCCCTGCTTGTCACACTGGCTTACGCGCTCAGCCCGTTGCTCCTGTTTGGAATGCGTGCGATTGCTTACGGATACATGAGCAGACAGCCGTACGCCCTCCTCATCTCGCCCGTCTTGGGAGCATTCGGATTCGTTCGCCATACACCCGAAATCGGGATTCGATTCGTGCCATGGTTAGCGCATACCATGCTTCACACGGTCGCTCTTCTCTTTTTGCTCCAGATTGCGAAGCGCGCGCTCGGACAGCGATGGTTCAGAGAACTGCCTGGGTTGCCGAACACCACACGGGGGAACTGATAGGCATGAGATTTCTTCGACCGCTCAAAGCACTCCTGGCTTCCCTTCGAGGCACTCGGTGCTTGATGATCGTGTGCGCCGCACTCGCGGGCGTCGTAGGGTGCGCAAAGCAGAGTCAACCCGAGGTGGTCGTCTACACCGCGCTCGACGAAATGTTCTCGAAACCCATTCTCGACGCGTTCGAGAAGAAAACAGGCATCAAGGCGTTGCCCGTGTTCGACACGGAAGCCTCGAAGACCACCGGCCTTGTCAGCCGCATCGCCGCCGAAAAGGACCGTCCGCGCGCGGACGTCTTTTGGAATAACGAGATTGTACAGACCATCATGCTCAAGCAGAAGGGACTGCTTGCGCCTTATCACTCCCCTTCCGCGGACGCCATCCCCGCCGGGTTTAAAGACCCCGAATTCTACTGGTCCGGTTTTGCGGCGCGAGGCCGCGTGATCATCTACAACACCGACCTTGCAATCGAACCGCCGAAGTCCATTCGCGACTTTCTCAAGCCCGAGTGGCACGGCAAGGCGGCCATCGCAAAGCCGTTGTTCGGTACCACCGCCGCGCACGCCGCAGTCCTTTTCGCGACATGGGGCGAAGTCGAAGCCAAGGCTTACTTCAAGGGCCTTCTGGAGAACAACGTCGCCGTGCTTGCGGGCAATGCCACCGTTCGCGACATGGTAGCCAACGGCGAGTACGCCGCAGGCTTGACCGACACCGACGACGCCAACGGCGCGGTACTCGACGGCAAACCCGCCAAGTGGGTGTTTCCGGATCAGGAGGAGGGCGACATCGGCGCGCTCATCATCCCCAATACCGTGGCCATCGTGAAGGACGCGCCGCATCCCGAGTCGGCTCGGAAACTCATCGACTTCTTGCTGAGCCCCGAAGTAGAGGAAGCCCTTGCAAAATCGCGGTCTCTCCAAATCCCTCTCAACCCTGCCGTGAAGGCGCCCGAAGGATTGCCGACGCTCTCCAACATTCATCCGATGGCCGTCGACTTTGCAAAAGCAGCCGCCGAATTCGAGAAGGCCGCCGAATTCATCAAGGCCGAGTTTTTGAAATGATCCAAGCTTCGCGATGGACGCGCACGATGTTTGCGCTCGCGGCGCTGGCCGCCTTCGCGGTTGTCGTACTCTTGCCCGTCGCCTGCGTGCTAGCGAAAGCGTTGGTTGAAGATTCCGGCGCATACGCTAACGTCCTGATGGATGCGCGTCAGTGGGGACTCTTGCGCAACAGCCTGCTCCTCGCGGGCGGTGCCTCTGCGTTGGCGGGAATCGCCGGCGCGTCGGCAGCCATTGCGCTTACACGCGTTCCCGCGCCGTGGCGCGCCGTGTTCACCTGCCTCCTCGCAGTTCCGGTTCTCGTGCCGCCGCACATCGCCGCTATCGCCTGGGTCGATCTACTCGGTCGCAACGGCATCTTTGTCGTGCAATTCAGCGGACTCAACACCAAGGCCCTCACGTGGCCGGGCATGTTCCACATGAGCGGCGTCATCTGGGCACTCGGAATTTCGTGGTACCCCATCGTCATGGCCGCCACGCTGGCCGCGCTCAACCGTTTCGACGGACGCCTGCTCGAAGCGGCGCGCATTGCGGGCCAACATCGGCGCGTGTTTCACGGCATCATGCTTCCGCTGCTCCTTCCGGGAATCGCCACCGGCATGCTACTCGTCTTCGTATATGCGCTCGTGAGTTTCGCGGTCCCGTCCCTCCTGCAAGTCAACACCTATCCCGTCGAGATCAATGCACTGAGCGCCGTCTTCGACTACGCCGGAGCGACCATACAGGCGCTGCCTCTCGCCGCGCTTTGCGCCCTCGCAGGAATCCTCTGGGCATTCTACGTCCGCCCGCGCCACGCATGGCTTTCGGGCCGCGCGCGCGCCCTGCCTGCGCCTGCAAGCCGCATGTCGCGCGTCGCCGGCGCGGCTTATTGCCTTATCCTCCTATTCGTGGCCGTTGCTCTTCCGCTCGGCGTGACCATGGTGCGCGCGTTGCCGTTGCGGACTTTCTACGATGTGTGGGTCACGGCTCAAAAGGAGATGTTCACAAGCGTGTTCGTGTCGATCGCAACTGCGACCTTCGCGTCCGCATTGGCATTTCTCCTAGCGACCACACTGCGCCGCCGCGCCTCCGGGATTGCGCTCGCGCTCAGCGTCCTGCCTCTCGGCATCACCGGCGGCGCACTCGGGCTTGGCCTGATTGCGCTCTGGAATCATCACGGCCCGGCAGGCTGGGTCTACGACAGTCTCGCCATCGTCGTCGTGGGGTGCGCGGCTCGATTCTTCATCTTCGCCTACGCAGGCATGCTTGCGGGAACTCGCCGTCTCGATCCGCGCCTCGACGAGGCTGCCTCGGTCGCGGGCTTATCTTGGTGCGCGCGCACGACAGGCCTCGCGCTCCCGCTCCTCTCTCCCTACCTTGCTGCCGTGTGGGGTTTGGTCTTCGTGCTCACCATGGGCGAAGTCGACACGAGCGTGCTCGTCTGCCCGCCGGGCGAGACCACACTATCCATTCGCCTGTTCAGCCTCATGCACTACGGTCCGGATTCCTATGTCGCCGCGCTAAGTCTACTGACCGTCGCCCTTGTCATAGGCATGACGTTCTGCGCGGCCCTTGGATACGGCAGATTGAAAGCGTGGACCCATGCCCGGCATTGAACTGCGCGATATCGCAAAACGATTCGGCGCGACACCCGTACTCGAGCGGATATCGCTGCGCATTGGACATGGTAAGGGACTCGGACTCTTCGGCCCATCCGGCGTAGGCAAGACCACCGTTCTACGAATCATCGCGGGACTCGAACGTCCCGACAGCGGCACGGTGCTTGTCGGCGGAACCGAAGTCCGTCCCGGATGGTGTGAAGCGCGCCGCGACGGACACGAGGTGAGTATGGTGTTTCAAGACCTCGCACTGTGGCCCCACATGCGCGCCGAACGGCACCTGGAATTTGTCCTGCGAGGCCGGGGCATCGACAGCCGCGAACGCATCGCACGCGCCCATGCCATGCTCGAGTTTTGCGGGCTCAGCGACAAGCGCCGCGCCTATCCGGCCACGCTCTCCGGCGGCGAGCAACAGCGCCTCGCCATCGCCCGGGCCCTCGTGACCAACCCCGGCATCCTGCTTCTGGACGAGCCGTTCGCCAACCTGGACGATACGCTCCGCGCCAGATTCATCGAAGAACTCGCCCAACGAAAGATCACGCAGGGCGCGACCCTCGTCATCTCATCGCACGACCGCGCCGACTTCACACCGCTGACCGACGAGGTGGTGGAATTGCGTCGATTGGCCTAAAGGCGGCCACTTCGCTCCCTAAATAGGACTTATAGGACCTATAGGACCGATGAGTCCCATGGTTCCCAGACCCCAGACCCCAAACCCTAAACCCCAGACCCCAAATCCTACTCAGCCTTCGCCACCACGGGCTTCGGCCCGGGCCTTTGGTTACGGTTCACATAGTCGGGCCACAGCGGACAATTCAAATCGATCCACGTCTTCACCCGGAGCATCTCGTCGCGCGACAATTCCACGTCGTGATGTCCCGCGTTCAGCACTTCCCACAGCTTGCTCTTGAGCGTTCCAAGCGACAGCGGTTGGAACTTTTCGCAGCCCCCGGCGTTCCATTGCATGTCGGCGTAATGCACATACCCCTTGGAAATAAGCGTGCGATACGACTCGGGCACCTTGTCTTCGCCCAGCACGCCGCGTAGGTCGACGCCCATCTTGTTTTTCTCGTCGTGGCATTGGACGCACTTCGTGTCGAGTACGGGTTGCACGACTCTCTCGAAGGAGAACGCTTCGCCTTCCCATTCCGCCTTCACCGGGTCGACAGGTCCCCTGGCAAGCAGACGGCTCGTATTGGCGGGAGCCAACTCGCGATGCTCATGACAACCGATGCAGCTTCGGCGCTCGCCTGGCTGCAACTGCACCACGCTACGCATGCGCTGAAGTTCGTTGAAGTTTTCGTCGAGCGCCTCGAAATACAGCACCTTGCCCGCTGGCGCTTTGAAATGCGCCGAGCCGTCCTCATCCACGGGCACGATGCCATGCGGTGCTTTGGCCACGTAGGTCGGCCAGCCGTAAGGGCCGGACACCTTGTGCACCGGCGTGGCATACCAGTCCAAGAACTCGGGATCGTGGTCTTTCCGGTATTCGCCATCCGGCATGACTTCCAGGTTCGCCCGCACTTCCTCGCACACGCGGATGTACTTCACCGTGCCGCGCTCGACTGCGGGAGATATGCCCGCATACACATCGCGCATGACAAATTCGCCATACTCCTCCGCAACCTGCACTGGAATATCGGAAGCAATGACCGGCGGCGTCGCCTGCGGCTTGAACACCGTCGGGCACATGCACGAAATACTGGGATCGCCGTACAACAATTCGCGGTTTCCGAACCGGTCAATCACGAACAACTCAAACCGGTATTGTGGCGCATGCGAACAAATGAAATAGTCGCGCGCAATCGGGTACGCGTCACGGAAGCATTCTTCGCTGGGCCACATGCCGGGCCACGGCACTTCCGGCGTCAGGCTCGTAATGGCTTTCTGATTGAAACGCCCCTTGTCGATATCGACGAGCGCGATGGGCCCATTCAGATCGCCGAAATGCGAAATCAAGGTACAGCAGATCTCGTTCGTCTCCGGCACTTCGCGTCCGTTGGCATAGCCGTTGGGCTGGATAATCGTATTGCCGAATACCAACTCCGGCTTGCTGCCGTCGGGGTGAATAGACCACAACGTATGGCCAAAGTCCGCCGCTTTGTCTTGGTATTCCGAACGCGTCCAGATAATACGTCCGTCACTCATAACGGACGGCGCCCATTCGCTGATATTCGCGTACGACAACGGCGTGAATTCCTGCCCGTTCGGGTCCATGCGAAACATCACGTAGGCCTGTGGCCGCCAGCATAAGAATCGCATATGGCACCGCGTACTGATCACGGCCAGATCGCCATCCGGCAGCGGACACGGCCAGAAGTCGTGGAACGGCCCGTCCGTAATCTGCTTGAGATCGCTTCCGTCTGCGTTCATGCGCATGATGTGAAAATAGCCCTGCTCCGAAGGGCGGTAAGCGAAGTAGATCGTGCTCCGATCAAACGTCGCGGCAGGCGTCCTGGCAATTCCCCCGCCGGATTCAAAGAGGTGCTTTACCTCCGCTTGCTCGGGCAAGAACCGGTCGCCTTCGCGCGGGATGTGAAGCGTAGCGACGGACCCGCCCGGCCGATAGGGTGCGTCGAGAAGGTCGCTGTAGTTGTGCGACGGTTCAAAGGGCATGCGCTTCGCAAATAGCAGATCATCCATCGGCGCAAGATCGGAATCGCGCATGAGCAATGCGCGCTTCGCGCTGCGCGCCTCGAAGAAGGACGCGCGCTCGCTTGCCATATCACTCTTGCGTGATGCGAGGAGTCGCTGTTGACGCTTGCGAAACGCCGCCAATTGTTCGCGTTCCTTCGCGACATCGCGCCCCTTCTTCTCAAACCGTTCGGCCATCGCGTCCATCAACGTCAATGTCCGTTCGAGCGGGTCATATCGGAACAAACTCAGCGCATAGTCGTGCCCCTTGTCGTCGGCAAGTTCGAGATTACACTCCGGGCCGATATCGTTCTTCGCAACCTTGATGGACACAACACGAGACTCACCCGGGGCTAGCGCGAATGTATCGCCAATCTCCGGCGCATTGCCGGAGACGCGAATAGGCCCTTCTGCCTTACTCTCCTCAGTTGCAGCAAGCGCAAAGCGCACCGGGAACGCGCCGTCCGCATACGGTCCTGCTTGAGCGACACTGAGACTCGAAAACACAAACTGCACGGGCCGCCCGAACTTGTCGGTGTGCTGTCCGCCCATCCCCAAACCAATGCGCAGACCCTTCTCCGTGCACGCGGGAAAGAGCGCGAGCGGAAGCCGGACTTCCCACCGTGTGAGCGATTTGTCGCCTGCGCATTCTGCCAACGCAACCGTCTTCTCGGTGTTTCCTTCGTATTGCTTGAACGCCATCCCTTGCTCGCTGCACACCAGCACGCCGCATCCTTGGCCATCGGTCGTAGAGATGACGGCAACGTGGCTGCTAAGCAACCGGTCGACTTCAATCGCGAGATACAGATCGGTCCCGTACCATCCCGCGGCAACAGCGTGCTCGACCAGTGGACCCGACTCGAAGTCGTAAGGCGACGCCACACGCGCCACGCCGCGCGATGCCTCGCTCCAGCAGTCATCTTCGATCGCGCCATCAAGCGCGGGCGCGGACGAAAGCGGCGGAAGCGGCAACCGGTCGTCGGCCACATGATGCGGGTATTCCTTGACGCGACCGTTATAGGGGACAAGACGCGGGCTCAAATCCGCGCGGCCATAGGTCTTGAGCCACGCATGCTCCTCGCCTAGAAACGCAAGCTTCAAGTGCTCTTCGTAGTTCTGCGGCGGCGTAGCAAGCACCGTCTCCTTGTCTTTTCCGCGTCGCGGCGGCGGTGGCGGATTCGGCACGTCGCCGGAATATCCGGACGCGCTCTGCTGACGTACCGCAACCGCACCGGCCGTGGCGGTTACGTCCGCGACCGGCGTCCACGTTACGCCATCCATTGAAAGCAACACGGCAAACGCCAGTGGTACACGGTCGGCGTAGTTTCTGTCTCGGTCGCGCGAGAAGACAACGCGCGAAATCTTGACGGCTTCGGGCAGCTCGATTTGCGCCCACTCCTCGTTCGCGGTAGCGGCGATCCAACTATGGTCGTTGCCATACTGGCCATCGTTCAGGTGCTCAACCCGATGCGCCGCGTACCCGGCCAAGCACGACGAAGCCGACGCCTTTCCCCCCTGCGCTGCGAGGGCCAAGTTGCGCGCCGCATCCGCGCCGTACACTTCCAGTTCATCGATGCAGGGTTGCGCACCGTCATTCGACGCCTTAACGATGAAGCGCACAAACCGCGCTTGCTGTGGCGCGAACTCGACGGGATTGGGCTTGTCCGCATAGACAACAGGTTCGGC